>NZ_JAUBUC010000014.1:0-107099 GCF_036705285.1 Microcoleus sp. B4-C1
TCCGCTCAAAGTAAAAGTGAAAGGGGAGGGACTTGAAGCCTCCCATGTCTATAAATGACTATACTTTTACCAGCTATAACCATACTTTAAACAGTTTTTGATTACCAACCGTAAAATCAGGGTTGCAAGGATCTGCGGCAATCGAACTACCAACTGACATCTTGCACCATTTTCAATAAGCTTTTTATGGCCGGGCAGAATGCCCAACCCCTAATCCCCACAAGAAATTGCACTTGTTGTGGAACAGGCCGGACAGCCTGTTAAGCGAGAATAATCCAAGATGTGATCTACGAAAATTCAGGGTTTCAGATTACGAACTAAAAACAGTCCGGGCTATTGGTATAAAACCCCGCAGTATTTAAACAATATCTATTTAACGAACCACGAAGGCGGGTTCGGCGAAGCCGTTCCCCTAGGGTATAGCACGAAGAAAGATGGAGAAGTAGATAGCTAATGTTAGGGGTTCGCAATTCTGGTAACGCAGATGCGGATGCTCCAAAACGCGCGGGCTAATGCTAAACTTTCCATCGGGCGTGCTGAACAGACGATCGTACATTTGATGAAAAAAATTAAGGTAATGCTGAAAAACCGCTACTTGACTGCTGCGAGTTCGATCGCCCTTCTCACAATTATTGCCGGATGTGCAGCTACTGAATCACCTCAACTTGCATCTCCCTCTCCTGTAGCTGAATCCTCCCCGCCACCAGTTAAACCAAGTCAGCCTCAGCAGCCCTTAATAGTCTCTGCTACCAATCCCGAAACCCCCACAAATACCAAAATCCAGCAATATCTCAACGAGTTGGCCGCCCAAGGTTTTGCCAAAGAAAACCAAGGCGTCTGGATGCAATCGGGCAATACTTTGCTAGCCAATCATCAAGGTACCGTTCCTCTGTCAGCCGCTTCTATTACCAAAGTAGCAACATCTCTCGTAGCGCTGCAACAATTCGGGCCGGAACATCAATTTATTACCTTAATTGGTACAACGGGAAAAATAGAAGACGGCGTATTAAAAGGATCTTTAATTGTTCAGGGAAGCGCCGATCCGTTGTTTGTCTGGGAAGAGGCGATCGCCCTCGGTAACGCCTTAAATCAAAAAGGCATCAAACGAGTCAGTGGCAATTTGATAATTGTCGATAAGTTTTACATGAACTTTGAACTCGATCCCCTAAAATCGGGAGAATTGCTCAAACAAGGATTGAACAGTCAAATCTGGCCCAGCGAGGCCGCCGCCCAGTATCAAACACTGCCTCCCAATACGCCAAAACCCCAAATAGCAATTGAGGGTACTGTACAAGTTTTGTCAGCATCTCCCAACGAGGTGCAGCCTTTAGTCAAACATTATTCTTTGCCCCTGGCTGAACTCATCAAAAAAATGAATCAGTACAGCAACAATCTCATGGCAGATATGCTAGCGGATACTGTCGGTGGCGCTAAAACAGTCGCGCAAAAAGCAGCAGCAGCAACCGGAGTTCCTCCCGCAGAAATTCAACTCGTCAACGGTTCGGGATTGAGCGAAGAAAATCTCATTTCTCCCCGGGCTGCTTGTGCGTTGTTTATCGCTTTAGAACGCTATCTTGAACCTTACAGCATGACAATTGCTGATGTCTTAACTGTAGTTGGGAAAGATGAAGGAATACTATCAGAACGGCCGCTACCCCAATTAGCAGTAGTCAAATCTGGCACGTTGGATAATGTTAGCGCTTTGGGCGGAGCTTTGCCAACTAAAAAACAAGAAACTGTGTGGTTTGTGATTATGAATGGAGGGGCAAATGTCGAGACATTTCGCACTCAGCAAGAGGTTTTGCTGAAAAGCTTTTTGAATGAGTGGGGAAGTGTTCAAGTTTCGCCGCCGGAATTAACGCCAAATCCTGCTAGAAAGAGTAAGGTATCTCGCAGCGAAATTGTCAATTGATTTGAGGCTTACGCATGGGCACCCAGAAACCGGGTTTTTTTACAAAAAGACGGGTTGCCATCCGCAAATTCGGCAAAAAACCCGGTTTCTTTAGTTTGTAGGGTGCGTCATATCGTTTCCGGTTGCATCGGAATGATTTAACCGCAGAGGGCGCAGAGAATGCAGAGGGAGAGAATACAGAGATGAATACAGGACGATGCTACCGGATTTGATATCAGTACAGAAATTGTGAATTGGCAGCTAAAATAATGCAAGCTGATTCACCCTAGGAGTACCAACTAATTTAATTAGGGGTTTTTGCCCTAGCGACTACTATGCCGATCGCACTTTCGACTCTGCTAATATATCTCTGCAAGTCGTAAGCAACTGTCACCTCCCCAGCCGGCGAAGCGTGAATTAAACCCATATTGCCGTCAGCATTGCGGTAGACTAAACCGGTGTGGGTGACATCCAATCCTTTAACATCCGTCGCTACCGCTACAATATCCCCCGGTTTTAACTGAGAATAAACTCTTTTTATCCGATTTGTCGGGATGTAATTAACAGTAGTTTTGGCTAAGTCTGTTTCTTGGCTGACTATGCACTGATAAGTCGCTTCGTCTTTGAGCATTTGCGGGTAACTGCTGCGGTGCTGACTCATGAAATTTAGTGTTTTATTCATGGGCACGCCGCCTAATTCAGCGGTAATATTTTCCACAGTTTGCCGTTTTTGATTGTCGTTAATCCAGTCGGAAAAATAGTGCAATCTGCTGCAATAACCGTTCATTTTACCGTTTAAATACCGCTGTTCTTCTATGCGATTTACAAAATTTTGATAGTTGTAATCTTGTACTGCTACGCCCCTGGCGATCGCCAAAACGGTTTCTACAAATAAAACGCAATCAAATTTATTCAAAGTTACGATCAACTTTTCTTCGCCGGATTTGTCCAGCAACCCAGCGGCGTAGGGCTTCCCTAGGAAGTTATCGGCGATCGCCTGGACGATTTCTCCCATCGAGCGATCGTGCAAATTTTGTTGTTTTGCATACTGTACAACCTGTTCAAAACGTGCTATGTCTTCAGGCTGTGCAACGGTTTCTCTCTCGGTATTATTGGAGTCCGATCGTCTCGCCAGCACTTTCAGCAATTCGGAATAGGAAATTTCCGCTAAATTGTTGAAGTCCCACAACATACTCGGAAAACTGGAAACAGTTTGCTTGTTTGTTATCTCCAGATTTTCGCTTTCTCCCGTCAAGGAAAACGCTAGATCCGCGCCCTGTGCTGCTGTTTGTCGCTCAACAACATATCCGGTAGCAGATTGAGACTGAAATGCCCAAACATCAGGTATCAAAGAATTATTCACGCCGACGATCCCAAATCCCAAAACAGCCAGACTCCAAAAATTTCTCATGTTTTTCAAAGGATTTTGCTTCAACTCAGTGCTATCCTGAAAATTTTACAATTACTAGAAGTCTCAATCAGCCTAGTAGACCGATAAAATTGGCAACAGCGGACTAGATCGATACACTTGTCATTTAGATGCCGCCCTATTATAAACTGATCATGCGAGTTTGATAGCACAAAACTGTAATGCAAGTAGAACGCCGACGCCGCCCACGCCCAATTCAACCTCGACGCCCAATCGATCCGCGAGGCCCAATCGGGCCGCGACGCCAAAGCAGCCAGCCTCCTGTCCAATCCCGTCGTCGAGTCAGGACGAAATTTTCTGGCTTAAAATACCGTAACATCCTGTGCTTAATTGCCGGGGCGATCGCGATCGGTTGGATTGTCACAATACCGTTCAGAATTCGCCGTGCCCCAGAACCGCCAGTCATCTTGGCTCAACAGGCCATCTCGCCTCAAGAAACACTCTCGCCTCCGACAATTGAACCATCGGAAAATTTAGCCGATCGTCAAAGCGAGCCTACCTTTAGCTACAACATCAAAACACCTCCCAATCCAGTTTACTCTCAAGAATTGCAAGGGATTGTTGATGAAGCTGTGAAGATTGCAACCAGCAAAGGACTGCCTGCTGAACGGCTATCAATTAGCTTATTTGATGTCAGCAATTCCACAGCTCACACCTTTGCCGGATATCAAAATCAAACTCTCCGATTTCCCGCTAGCGTTGCCAAGTTATTTTGGATGGCAGCCTTTTACTCAGCCATAGAAAAAGGCATCATTACGCAAAGAGAATCTGCATTTAAAAACGACCTCGAACAGATGATTCGCGTCTCCAACAACGATGCAGCCAGCAGGCTTTTAGATAAAATCACAGATACAAAATCCGGCGGACGGCTCGCAGGAGAAGAGTTGCAAAGCTGGCTGAAAAAGCGCACTCAAATTAACACATTTTTCCAGTCTGCCGGCTACAATGATCTTCGTATAAGCACCAAAAATTATCCCATATACTATTTAAGACAAGAAGGGCCAATCGGTCGCGACTTGCAATTGCGGGGCGATCCTTCCCAGCCGATTCGCAATCAAGTAACTACCGACCAAGCTGCCAGATTAATATATGAAATCTATACTAGGCAAGCGGTTTCCAGCGTCGCCAGCCGCAAAATGGCTTACTTGCTGACGAGAGACTTAGACCCCAAGGCATGGAAAAATGATCCTAGCAACTCGATACAAGGATTTCTCGGCGAGTCTTTACCAACTAATATTTATTTTGGTTCCAAAGTTGGCTATACCTCTAGTTCCCGCAGCGAAGCGGCATTTGTCAGAACTTTAGACGATCGCGCGATTTATATCTTAGTTGTTTTCGCAGACGATCCTGCTTATTCCAAGGACGAAACAACATTTCCGGCAATTTCCCGATACGTTTTCGATCGGCTAAATGCTCGTGGCCCCAGCACTTTGCAGTGATATGGAGTAGGGCCTGTTGAGTGTTGACTGTTGAGTGTTGACTGTTAGTCGAAAAACTGAATGATGGTTTATCTCAAATCCGGTAGCATCGGAATTATTCATCTCTCTGTTCTCTTCCTCTGTATTCTCGGCGTCAACAGCGGTTTAATCATTGCAATGCAACCGGATTTGATATGAGTGTTGAATGTTAACTCGATTTTATAGCAACCGCCAAGACGGTTAGGACGTTGTTAATGGGTGAAACGATTGATTTTATTCCTTCTTCCTTCTTCCTTCTGCTATACAATTCCGGCGCAGTCAGAAGTGATATTACGCACAAACAACGGTTTCTGCGAAAAATGGGCAATGGCCACCAAAAAAACCAATTTCTTGACCACAAATCTAGGATTTTAGGTAAAACCCGCAGGAATAAACCCGGTTTCTGATATCCTATGATATTATTTCCGCTCGATTACCCCTAATACGGTAGGGGCGGGTTCACGAAAAATATCTGCCAACAATTGACAATCTCAAAAACCCGCCCTTTTAATCGCTCGTCGCCCTTGGTCAGAATAGAAACAATGAGTTCAACAATTGATTGACCGGACACAATTTAACTGGGGCGAAAGGATTCGAACCTCTGAATGGCGGGACCAAAACCCGCTGCCTTACCACTTGGCGACGCCCCAACGTCTTAACCTTCACTATCTTAGCATTCAAACACCGCAATCTGTCAAGCATTTTGACAAGAAAATTTTAAAAATCTTTTTGAGACCGATCGCCCGCAGGTTTATTCTTTGATCGCACGGGGGCGAGCTACCGGGATTTCAATCCTGAAATCTGCTCCCTGTCCTGGTTTCGAGATACAGTTCAAGCTTCCTCCGTGTTTTTCCACCACTATCTGGTAGCTGATAGACAAGCCGAGCCCCGTACCCTTGCCTACAGGTTTAGTGGTAAAGAAAGGGTCAAACAAGTGGCATTTAGCTTTTTCGGGCAATCCGGGCCCGCTGTCTTGAATCCGAATCACCACAACTTGACCCCTCGACTTTCCTGACTCATCAGCCTCCGAGTCTGGGTTCACCACCGCCGTCGAGATTTTGATCGTCTTGGGTGGAGGCTGATTTTCCAAAGAGTCGATCGCATTCGCCAAAATATTCATAAATACTTGGTTGAGCTGTCCGGGATAGCACTCTACCTTCGGCAAGTCGCCGTAGTCTTTAATTACCTCAATTCCCGGCACTAGCCCGTTTGACTTCAAGCGACTCTGCAAAATCAGCAGCGTGCTGTCAATCCCTTCGTGAATGTCCACCGGCTTCATCTCTGCTTCGTCGTGCCGCGCGAAGTTCCGCAGAGACAGGACAATTTGGCGGATGCGTTCAGTTCCCATCTCTATTGAAGACAGAATTTTCAGCAAATCCGGCACTATGAACTCAACATCGATTTCTTCGTTTTTGTCGAGAATTTCGGGGCAAGGCTCGGGGTAGTGCTTTTGATACAAGTGCAGCAAATCCAGCAGATTTTTCATGTACTGCTTGCAATAAGTCAAGTTGCCGTAAATAAAATTAACCGGATTGTTAATTTCATGGGCGACGCCGGCGACCATTTGACCGAGAGAGGACATTTTTTCGTTTTGGATGAGCTGAGCTTCTTTCTGCTGCAACTGCTGCAAAGTTTCCGTCAGTTGGCGGGCTTGAGTTTGGGCGGCTAAGGCGGCAGCGCGGGTTTGGGCGTAGAGTTCGGCTTGGTCGATCGCGATCGCCAGTTGATCCACCACCGCTTGCAGCAATTCCACTTCGCTCGTCGCCCAGGAACGGTGGCTGCTGTAATGGTTGCAAACTACAGCACCCATTTGACCGGAGCGAGTCTTGAGCGGCAGCAGCAGGTTAGAAACAATCCCGATACTTCTCAAAAAAGCTCGCGTGGCCGGTTCGATGCACAGTGCTGTGGCAGCGTCGCCGATCCGGAGGGTTTGGCGGTGGCTAATTTTCTCGGCCAGCAGCGTTACTTGTTCGATCGGGTATTCTGTGAGCCGCTCTTTGAGTTCGGGATTTGCCGCCTCGTGGGTAATTGCAAAGCTGGGCTGACCGTCTCGCGAGATGGAGTACCACAAAAAGTAGCACTGGTCAACCTGCAACAAGCTGCGAATTTCGTTCACAGCCGTATCTAAAATTTTGTCGAGGTCTAGGGAATTCCGCATCTGGCTGGCGAGGCCGAAGAGCAGGCCTTCCCGGCGGCTCAACAATTCTTCTCGGGCTGCGTGGCGATCGATCGCCACGGCGATGGCGTTAGCAATGCAACCCAGAACTTCTAGCGCTCCCTCGCTTGCCAAAGCGCTACTGCACAGAGCCATCACTCCCACCAGCCGCTCTTCGACAATCAACGGATAGGTAATGGTACACAGAGACGGATTCGACATTAGACACACAGGAGCCGTTTGGAGTTTTCCCGCTTCTGTTGGCACCCAATCTTCTATTTCTTTTGCCCAATCTTGGCTCCTAAGTCCTGAATTGGCCTGCAATTCTAACCGCTCTGTCTGCTGGTTGAAAGTCCAGATGCTCGCCCCTGTGGCGTCGAGGTACTCTACCATTGCCTCGGTGCAGCGATTGAGGATGACCGATATTTTCCCGCCTTGTCCGAGGGCTGCACCGACTTTAGCTTGCAGGGTTCCCAAGCGAGCTCGCTCTTGTAGGGACGCTGCCGTCAGTTGGCGATCGGATGTGTCGCCCGGGCCGGCAACGATTTCTCGGATTTGTTGGGTATCGTCCGCGCGCCCGATGCCCGCTGAAGCTTCCCACACATATTGAGATGTGCCTGTTTCCCCCAGCGTCGGGAGGTTTTTTGTGCCGTATATTGTCCTGCTACTCTGTGGCGTAGGTACCGCAGACAAGCTCGATCGGTTCGAGCCAGAAACTAACTCCGAGATTTGCGGGCTGTCCGAGGTGATATCTTCTACCTCTGGCAACTGTTTCTGGGCTTTGACTAATTGCCAGCGCAGCTCCACCAAACTCGCAACTTGCCGACTTAAAGCTTGCATAGCTTCTATAGTTTCTTTTGTCAAGTCTCGCGGCACCGAGTCCATGACGGATAGCACTCCCAGCACCTGCCCCTCAGAGCTGACAACTGGGATTCCGGCGTAAAATTTCACGAAGGGGTAGAAAACGATCAGCGGATGATCGCCAAATCTCATATCTGTGGAAGCGTCTCGAACAATGGCGGCAGGCAGTTCTTTAAAAGAATTTATAGGAAGTTCGATCGCAAATTCGGAAGCAACTGGCGGTTGTTGCAGGGAAATTGCCCGGTCAAATTCCGACTTTGAGTTTGAACTCTGGGCGAAATCTTCGGGAGTTGGGTCTAGGGCGCGAGCGCAAAAATTCAGGTAACGTTGGGTCAAAGTTCGATCGATACCTAACTGCGACTTCAACCAGTGGCGATTACCGTCAATCAAGCTCAAGAAAGCAATAGGAGTTCGGCCCATCTGAGCTGCCAAACCGACCAAACTGTCCAAGCAAGCCTCTGGATCAGAGCCAAGAAGCTGATACAAATCAATGTTATGGAGCTTGAACACTTTTTTACCAAGAGGCAAGGGTGCTTTCATCATGTGTAACTGCCCGTCTAGTTGCTGGCAACCGCCCTTCTCAATACTTCCCTTGAAAAACAAGCTATGAATTCTGTGCTGGGAGACTCGGGGCGCAAGTTCGGCGCAGGTTGCTTGCGCCGAATTCAGACTAACCTCTTGACTGATCTGAAAACTTTTGAGTTATCGGAGTTAGAGCACCCCATATCTAAGACTATATAAATTATACTTCCAGTTGACTATGCTTTTTAATACCTCGGACTCTCTAAATCTAAGAGCCTCTGTTGGGAGGAAGCAGCTTTCCAAAATATATGACTATTGCTTACCTAGAATTTTTTTATCAGTTTAATTGTATTTTAACAGACTTCTCTAATCGTGGGTAGCTGGCTTGCTGGTAGATTTAAATCAGGGGTTTGTGCCACAATACCAGTGTCCTTTACCGAGCTGTGCCTTAGCCGGGAGTTCAACTACAGTGAGGAGATGAATTACAAAAAATTGGTAAGATGTTAAACTTTGTAACAATAGTTGTTCAAACTCGACCTTTTAGGGTTTTTGGCCCCGGATGCACATTTTGCAACTGTTGTAATTGCCGATCGACCACTCTCCCAATCCCTTTTTTCGAGTTTGAGGTAAAAAAACAGGGGTAAAGTTTCAACTAACGCTCCAACGGAGTTGACAATTATTGGGTAGAGGCAACTCTCAAAAAATAACTGAACGAAGTATGTTTTGTATTTTCAAGAACTATAAATAAACAGGGAGAAGAATATGTCTGCAAGTAGCAGTCAAGTACCAACTATTTTGGCAGTTGATGATAGCGTCGTGATGCAAGGACTTGTTAAACAGGCCTTAAGCAAAGAGTTTCGAGTTCTCGTAACCGACAATGCAGTGGATGCTTTGTCAACGATTTATCACGAACAAATTTCGGTTTTGTTGCTGGATGTTTCGATGCCTGGTATTGACGGATTGGAACTCTGCCGCACGGTGCGGAGCTTGCCTCAGTTTCAGAATTTGCCGATCGTAATGCTGACAGCGCGAGATGGAGCCTTTGATAAGGTACAGGGGCGTTTGGCGGGAGCAACAGAGTATTTAACTAAGCCGTTTGATGCTGATAAGTTGCGCGAGGTAATTGGTAAGTTTATCAAAATCAAATAATCGGACTTAGGACAAAAATCAGTTTTGAGTAATTAATGAAGTAAAAAGTTGCGATCGCGCTCTCTGATCCTCGACTTCTTTAACAAGTCGAGGGGCGGGGCATTCTGCACTATTTGCGAGGTAAGTCCTAAATTTTTAATTTTGCCAGGAGTAGGGGAGCGATCGCACTGACAGGTAGAACATATTGGGCGGCACCGAGGGCGATCGCCTCCTTGGGCATTCCGAAGACAATGCAGCTAGCCTCGTCTTGGGCGATTGTCAACCCCCCTTGTCTAGCGATCTCCAACATTCCGTCAGCACCATCTCTACCCATTCCTGTCAGCAAAACCCCCGCTGCTGCCCGACTATAAAAATTAGCTACCGACTTAAATGTCACCGTTACAGAAGGGCAGTGTCCCGCAGCATGAGCAGCTTCTGAATAAATAAATCGCCCTTGAGAATCCAATTCTAAATGACGTTTTTCTGGAGGAAAATACACAGTCCCTGCTTGTGGCAATTCCCCAAAAGCAGCTATCTTAACAGGCAGTTTCGATTCATAACCCAGCCAATCAACTAATCCTTGCAAAAAACCTTCACTGATGTGTTGGACACAAATTATAGGCACGGGAAAACTAGCTGGAAGTTTAGAAATAATCGCGTACAGTGCTTGCGGCCCGCCTGTAGAAGCCCCTATCGCCAATATTTTAATAGTTGGAGATTTAACATTTTCGTTAGAAAATTTGTAATTAGGAACTGGTGCTTGGTTGAGTTTTACAATTTGATTTTTATCTTCAGTAGGTATCTTTTTTGGATGCCGTGTAAATACTTTAACTCCTGAGAGGATTTTAACCTTAGCTATTAATTGATTAGCTAGGCGATCGTAATCAGATACCAACCCACCCATCGGTTTCGGAAAAACATCCAATGCACCAGCCTTTAACACTTGAAATACATTCTGAGTATCATTCGCTTGCACTGAAGCACTAATTACTAAAATTGGTAGCGGATATTTCTTCATTACTTCTTCGGTAAATTCTAACCCGTTCATTGGTGCCATGTTCAAATCCGTACAGATTACTTGGGGCTGAAGTTTGGGAATTAATTCTAGTCCTTCTAATCCGTTGCAAGCGGTTCCTACAACTTGGATGTCTGGCGAGGACTCAAAAATTCGTTTGAGAACGATGGTAACTACTGGAGAATCTTCAACTAACAATAGTTTAATGGGCAACAACATCAGTTTGCTCGGAAATGGGGAATGGGGAATGGGAAATGATAAATTCGGCATCCATGCACGGGGAATTTTTCACTAGACACAGGGCATTGGGCCTTGCTAATTGGTAGTAAATAACAAATAGCTAATAACAAATAGCTAACAACAAATAGCTAATGACTAAACTAACCTTTTTAGTGTCTCTACCAACACATCTTGATTGAAAGTACCTTTAGGAATATAAGCATTGGCACCCGCATCAGCACCTCTTTTTTTATCTTCATCCGATGCCAAAGATGTCACTAAAATTATCGGCAACTCACTGTATTCTTTTTGCTCGCGAATCTTAATAGTCAGGGCCAAACCGTCTAAATTTGGCATTTGTATGTCAGAAATCACAGCATCAAAATCGCGAGTTTTCAATTTATGGAAAGCATCCAATCCGTCTACCGCAGTCACAACTTCGTAACCTGCAGCTTCCAGTATGCGCTTTTCTTGAGTGCGCGTGGCGATCGAATCTTCTGCTAATAGTATAACTTGTTTTCGGCTGGCAGTCTCAAGTTGCGATCGCGCACTCCCAACCCCACGAGACGAAACTTGCTGGCGTACAGATTTTATCAAATCGTGGGGATTGAGTACCATACAAACTTCCCCAGTAGCGAGAATTGTGGCACCCGAAACATTTCGCACCCGTTTCAGCAATTGACTTTGAGGTTTCATCACCACATCCTGTTCGTCTATCAAAGCATCTACAAATAATCCCAATCTTTCCTCCCCAACTTTTAAAACAATACAAGGCATTTTTGAAGAACTTGAATTTCGGAAGTAGTTTTTATTCTCCTTCAGATTTTCTCTCCCGGTTTCCTGTCTCAAATACCGATTTTTTTGCCACAGTTTTTTATTATTTAATTCTAGTAAATCTGTCAGATGAGCAACTGACAAAGGCTGACCCTTTGAAAGTATAGTTTCCTTACCTTCTATAGCAAATATCTCAGACTGAGACACCTGTTGTGCCGTGTCTACAAACTCGACTGGCAGAGCATAAGGAATGTCTTCAACTATGACAATTAATACATTTGCTGTAGCTAAAGACGTGCTGATTTGCAGCCTCAAAGTGCATCCTTTTCCCGGTAAAGACTCTACTTTAATACTACCTTTAAGGGCTTCAACATTAGTGCGAACTACATCTAAACCCACCCCGCGCCCCGATACTTCGGTAACAAATTTTTTGGTCGAAAAACCCGGAGTAAAAATTAAAGATTGTACTTGAGTATCGGTCATTTCTGCCAGTTGTTCAAGCGTACAAAGATTACGTTTTACAGCCGTTTGTTTAATGCTCTCTAGATTTAGTCCCCGACCATCATCAGCAACTTCAATAATAATATTGCTAGCCATATTATAGCCTTTAATTCGGAGAGTAGCCACGGGAGGTTTACCTAGTTTTTCCCGCTCCTCAACAGTTTCAATACCGTGGTCGATCGCATTTCTAATCATGTGCATTAAAGGGTCTTTCATTTCTTCTAAAATGCGTTTGTCTGCTGTAGTTTCGCCTCCTTCAATCACTAATGCAACTTCTTTACCTTCCCGTTTTGCTAAATCTCGAACAGTTCGAGGAAATAAATTAAAAATAGTAGACAAAGGCAACAGTCTCAGAGTGCGAATTCCTGATTCTAATGCCTCAGCGATTAATTCGAGTCTGGCAGTATCTTCATAAACTCGATTTCTCAAGCAGTTGACTAAAGTTCCGAGACGTTCTAAACGTTCTTCTGTACGTTGATAGTAATCCTGCAATTGGCTAAATTTACCGTTGGCTTTAATACCGTTTTCATCTATTTGCATCCGATCAAGAGTCAAGCTCGTTACAAAATATTCTCGGCTCCACTCTTCCCACAAAGTTGTAATTTGTTCGAGCTCTGCAACTCGGTGTCCTAGTCGAGTTTTTGTGACAGTAAGTTCCCCTGCTTGAGTCATTAAATCGTCTAAATTTTGAGTAGCAACGCGAATGGTTTCAATGCGATAAGATGAGGTTGATGATGCAGTAACTGCCGAAGGCGGCGCCGACGCAGGGGCGGGTTCAGAAGGTGCAGGCAAGTTTTGAGCTTGCAGTGGAAATTCTGGCTGGGATTGTAGGGGTAAAAAAGAGGAATTTTTCTCTAAGGTAAGGGCTTCAGAAGTTTCAACATTTGTTTCTAGTTCTGGGGTAGGAGGCTCAGGAAATTGCGGTTCTACCAACGGTTGTTCTGGTACTTGTGAAGATGATGGCTCTACTATTGAGGTGGCAGCCTGTGGCTGTGGCTGATTAGAAGCACCCATCATGCTAGCAAGGATGTAAAAAGTATTAACGCCGGAATCTTGGCCGGTAACTGCTTCGTTAACGAGTTGGCGGATGGCGTCTAAACCTTGCGAAAGTCGATCGCTAATATCGGAATTGAGTTGAGTTTCTCCCCGCTTGACAGAACCCAAAATATGCTCCATTTGATGAGCTAAAGATGCTACATTTTTTACGCCTAGCATCCCAGCATCACCTTTAAGAGAATGGGTTTCGCGCAACAATTGTTCTAACTTAGCTAAGTCGCTTGGATGTTGTTCTAAGTACAGCAATCCGTCGTCTAGTTTTTGTAAGTGTTCTTGACTAGCAACTTTAAATACATCTCGAAGTTCTTGATCTTCAATCATCATATATGTTTTTTAGTAATAAGTAATTGAGCATTGCTCATGGGTAATGGGTAATGATAATTATGTTGAATACTCAGTCGATTGCTAAGGACTAATGACTAATGACTAATGACTAATGACTACACTACTTCTTTAAGATTAAATGCAGCTTCTGTCAGTTGTTGAGTACCGATTTTAACTTGAGTAATGCCGCTTACTGTTTGAGACGCTGATTCCTTCATAGAACTCATCGCATCACCTACTTGCTGAATCGCGATCGCCTGCTGTTTAATATTAAAAGAAATTTGCTGGTTGCTAGCAAACACCAGATTGCAAGCTTCCCTCACACCCGTAAAAGCTTCTGCCGTATCTTGTGCTGTTTTCACCCCTTCTGCAACCGTTTTGCGACTATCTTCAGTTGCTTTCACCGTTGAGTCGATCGCGCCCTTAATTTCTGGAATAATACCATTAATCTTTTGTGCTGCTTGTTGGCTTTCATCTGCTAACTTACGAATTTCGCTTGCTACCACCGCAAAACCTTTACCGTACTCACCGGCTCTGACTGCTTCAACAGCAGCGTTGAGAGCCAGCATATTAGTTTGGCTGGCTAAATCGCTAACCAAACTTGCGAGAGTCGATATATTGCCAATCTGACTCGTGCTGTCGTCTAGTCGATGATTTTGCTTAGAAATTGCCACCACAGCTTCTCTAAGATTCAGCATTTGATTGAGAGTTTGATCTACCTTTGTAGTACCTTCTTCTGCTAGATTTAAAGCTTGGCGAGCAGCAACGGCAACAGACTCAGCTTGCTCGGCTGTTTGCTGAGAAGAGCGGCCCAAATTTTCGAGAGTTATAGTTGTTTGGTTAACCGAAACAAATTGCCTATCTGCTATTTGTTCTTGCCTGTTCATATTAGATTCTATTTGCATTGAAAATGACGAGATTTGGTAAATCAGCCCCCGAATGAGAGCAACAATTTGTTGCAGAAAAAACCATCCAAATCCCAGCACCACAGCCAGGGAAACAATAGCTATTGTCGCTGCTATTTTTTGAAGAGAATCGATGGAATAAAATAACAATTTTTTGGGTGAAGTATCCACAATTACTAAAAAATTATTGGTATTTTGTTTGCTGGGGAAAACTGTATTATAGCTAATCACTAGCTCCCGATTTTCAATATTTCCCTGACCACCTGAGAGTATTTTAGCAACAAGGTCTCCTGAATAATCATTTTTGACATTTTCCTTAGTTTTGAGTTCAAGTCCCCAGGCTTTTTTAGGATTGGGATGAGCCAGATAATACCCATCTTGGTTTAAGATAAAAGATTTGTCTGATAGTTCAGGATTGAACTTTTTAACCATATCGAGCAGAGTGTTACCCAGAGCATTAGTAATGATAAAGCCTTGTCTTTCTCCTTTAGGATCAAAAATTGGAGTTGCGTAGCGAATTGTTGGCTTGTAAGGAATTTCTATTTTCCCCATTTCCTGATTCAGATTTAAGGAAGACACATAGACTTCTCCTTGTTTTAGCTTCATAGTTGCCGAAAAGTAATCTGTGTCTGCTTTATTTTGTAGTTGAGAATCTGGAATAACTTGGAGATTTGTGCCGTCAGAATCTACGCGCACGATCTCCTTACCGCTGTTATCTATGTAACGCAATTGCAGATAATATGGCTTAGCTTCCATCATGGATAAGAATGTGAGCTGCATTCGATAAACCCAATCTTTATAAGTTGAATTAGTTTGTTTGTCTACTCCATTTCCTGCCCTGGCTCTAATCATTCCCTGAACAGGGGGAGTTTTGCGGAGAAATAAAATATCTGCTCTCAGATTTTCAAACTTGTTAATCATTTGATTGGCGGTAGAATTAACACTGTCACTAAGGGTTATCAATGCTAACTTTTGCAGTGCTTCTGTTGAAGAATAAATTCCATACCAACCAACAATAGATACTGGAATCAAGGTACTTAAAATTAGGAGTAGCAACAGTCGGTGCTGCATTTTTTGGAAAAATTTGTTAATCATTGGTTACTGGGAATCGGTTACTGGTAACTTGTACGCTCGCATAGTCTAAGTATAGGGAATTGGAAAACTGTAGGATCTGGTAGCCGAAGTATTGGGAATTGGGAAGTGGTAGTAAAGAAAAAATAACAACCCCCTAATAATAACTCACAACTCACTACACTGCTGATTTGATATTAGGTTTTTATTTGCATTTGCCCATAAACAAGTTATTACTCCGGTTAATATGGCTGGAATGGTAGGGAAATCGATCGCCCAAGTAATTGCTTTAATTCTTAAGGATATATTTTGCCTTTTTGGGGAACTACTCATAATTCATCGTTCTCCTACAAAACTGCCTTCAAATCTAAGGCTGCTTCATTCAATTTTTGAGTGCCGACTTTAGTTTGACTGATACCGCAAGCGGTTTGGGCTGCCGCTTGATTGAGGGAGTTCATAGCTTGCACTACCTGTTCGATCGCGATCGATTGCTGTTTGGCATTCAGCGAAATTTGCTGAGAGCTCAAAACCACATTGTTAATGGCATTGGCAACTCCTGCAAATGCCGCAGCGGTTTCTGAGGCAATATTCACGCCCGATTCCACTGTTTTAGTTCCTTCGTCTGTCACCATTACTGTTGAGTTAATTGCCTTTTGAATATCAGCAACTAAGAGATTAATTTGTGTTCCTGACTTTTTACTGCGATCGGCAAGTTTGCGAATTTCTGACGCCACCACGCCAAACCCCTTGCCATGTTCTCCCGCCCGCACGGCTTCCACAGCAGCATTGAGTGCTAACATATTAGTTTGATTTGCCAAATCGCTAACTACAGTTGAGATATTACCAATGTGATCTGTTTGTTCGCTCAACTCTATAATTTGTCCTTGGATATCCTGAACTTTAGTTTTTAGAGTGGCCATTGCTTCTAAAGTTTGTTCTACAGCTTTTGTGCCACCTCCAGCTAAATTCAAAGCTTGCATTGCTTGAACCACGGCTGTTTCTATCTGCTGTGATGTCGCCCTGGAAGATGCTCCCAATTCGTCCATTGTAGTAGTAGTTTCATTTACTGAAGCTGCTTGCTGACTTGCCATCCGTTCCTGTTCTTCCACGGTGGCTGCAATCTCAGTGGAAGAAGCGGCGATCGAGCTAATTGCGCGATCGATAGTTTGGGCAATTCCTGACGAAATCAGCCAAGCTATAACCGCACCTAACACCAATAAAAACACGGAACCAAATACCAATGCCGATATCAAAAAAACTAAAGATTGCTTCGTTTTTTCTGTAGCTTGCTTAATCGCTTTTACTTCTACTTCGCGAAATTGCTTATTTAATTCCACAAATTCATCCACAAATTGTGTGTGTTTTCCGGTGTTAAAGAGAGCCAAGGCAGCAGTTCTATTATTTTTTTGTAATAAAGCAACTATTTCATTAGTACCCTCATAATATTCGTTGCAGAGTTGTAGCATCTTCTCTAAACGAATTTTCTGTTCAGGATTTTCCATCCTCAACTCCGCACTATTGCCCGACTGGCGAGCTAATTCTGCACCTGTTTGAAAATCATTTAAAAACTGCGGATTTTTATTAATTAAATACCCGCGCATCCCCCGTACCATTTGTTCAGCACCTGCTGACATATCACTTGTGTGTCTGATCACATTTTCGATCCTTTCTACTTCTGCAAAATTATTCAAAACCTGATTAGTAGTTGTATAAACTAGGACGGGAAAACCCAAGTATATAGTTGCTGGTGCTACATATGCCAGCAGCATCCTATTTCTAATATTTAATTTTATTAACTTAGAAAACATATTTTTCTCCTTAATTTAAGCACGTGAATATACGAATTAGATTGCTTCGTCAAATCTGGCTTGAAAAGCAGATTTGGTATAACTGAATACGCTTTGGTTAAAACTATTTATTCCTCAGAGATTCCTTGCAGCATCCCCCGCATCGTTGCGAGGACTTTGAGTAAGTTCTTGTCCACCCCCTACTCCCCCTTTGTAGGGGCGGTGCGACCCCTACTCCCCGTGCCCGCCCTTGGCGCCGGGGTGATCGAGCTTAACCCAAGCGTATTTTGGTATAACTAACTTCTTTAGTGCTGGACGCATTTCAAGATAATTCTCTCATGCTAAGTCCCGCTCGTTACCAGTCCTAATCTCTGCATTGGATCGGGATTGCGAAGGAAATGAAGTATCCAGCTAGATGCTTCACTGCACTCATGACAGATATACTTTGCGTAAGTCCTGTTCTGGATTCAAACCTCTTCATCAACAACTACTCCTCCTTTTGTCAGCAGTTTTTGCAAGTTCAGAATAGCCATCATTTTTTCCCCGTAAATAGCTGTCCCCCGTAGATATTCGCGGTTGGCAGAATGCAGGGCTGCCGGAACAGCCGCAATTTCCGACACATTTAAGTATATAATATCTAATATTTCGTCAACAACTATACCAGCGACCAAATCTGTCACTTCAACAACGATCGCCTTAGAGAGATAATTTGCAGTCTCCGACATATTTAAAGACATATTTAAAACACTGCGAATATCAATTAAAGTCACAATTTCTCCCCGTAAATTTATATTTCCCACTATGCGATCTGGAGTGCAAGGAACCGGAGTTACTTGGCTAATGTCAGTAAATTCGCGCACTAGATCTAAATGAATACCAAAGTATTCGCCATTCAAAACAAACACCGCCAGGGACATATTAATTGCAGCATCATTTTCCCCCTCGCCTCGCCGCCTCAAATGATTAGCGCGCGATTGAAAAATTGCTTTTTCTTCCGGGGTAGCCTGCGGGCAAAAAACGTGACGGTTGCTCAAATTTTTAGGATTTTTTCCTAACATTTTTGCACTTATTAGCCCGTGAAAATTTTCCGTCTCTGCCTCACCTGCTGCTGCTTCACTACCTGCATGGCTTGGAGAAACAGGCCAGCTTTCCTCTGACTTTTCGGGAGAATATCGAATTAATTGATCGAGATTCAGCAGCATGATAATATCGGCTTCGCTGCGGGCTAGTCCAGCTACAAAATAATGAGAGGCTTCTGAATTCTCTCGCCCATAAGATAGCTGCGGAGTGATGGCCTCTTCTGAGAGTTGCTTAACTTCGCGAACTTGATTGACAATTATACCGATTTTCGATTCTTGCCACTCTATGACGATCGTACTATCTGTCACAGCATAATCCTGCCAAACGTATCCAAAACGAAGATTCAGATCCATCACGGGCAGAATTTCGCCCCGAAGGTCGATCGCCCCAACAATATCTTGAGGTGCTTCTGCAATTGCTGTCAACTCCGGCAGAAAGAAAATTTCCCGAACGTAGCAGGCTTCTATACCGCAGAGAAAACCGTTCTGTTCAAAGATAAGATACGGTTTAGTTTCCATATTTTAGTGTACAGTTTCTTTACTGTATAATTTTAACAATTTTTTTTTAACATTCATCAGCACTTGACTAGCTGTCATTTTACCCTGGGAATCTATGGAAGTGTTTGGCGGTAGTGCTTTCAGGATTTCACAAGATGAATTGTACATTTTAAGAGCTCTTTTTACTTGACCTTCTTTATGGTATATATTCCCTAGTTCTATATAAGCTGAAACAAAAGATGGACACATATAAATAGTCCTCTTTAATAAATTTTTTGCTGTTTCTAATTGCCCCTGTTCTTCAGCAATTTGAGCTTGTAAATAATCAGTATATACTGATCCAGGCTCTACTTTTCTCGCTCTATTGCAGTAATCTATTGCCTGAGAATAATTGCCGGCATTTGCCTGAACTTGAGCGATTAAAAAATAAGCATCAAAATTAGGGCCCTGCAACTCTATTGCCTCTTGTGCCTTGTTGATTGCCTCAGCATAATCTTGATTTTTAAATAACTTTTTAGCCTCTAAAATTAGCATTTGATGCGTTTGATTTTGAGTATTTTCTGCTATTGTTTTTTCTGTAACTGACACGGCATTGTTCGGCAAGCCGTCCTCCAGATAGCGATAGGGCAGCATATTCCCCAGCGGATTACTTATTTTTAATACCGGAGGCATCTCTATCTCTGAAAAATTGCTGTTAGTAGTAAAACTAGGTGGCATAGTTTCCCCTGTTAGCAACTCACCACTATCATCGTCCATAATATCTGCTTTCGGGAATTCCCGAAATGCCGAGTTGGCTTCTCCTACAGTCGCAACCCTAGACTCTATTTGACAGCCTTCCTCCGGTACTGCATTCCGACGCTGATACACCACCGACTCAGGGAAAATCTTGGCTTCAAACTCGTTCATAATTTGACCGTAAACTTCAGCATGACCGGTCATTAAATATCCTCCAGGTTTCAGGGTATTGGAAAATTTTTTCAGTACCAGTGAAATATACTTATGTTCAAAATACACAAAAACGTTTCTGCATAAAATTAAGTCTATGTTATAAAGATTTTGGTAAATATTAGGAAAGTCATCTGTGATTAAATTTACACAACTAAAGTTGACACTTTCGCGCAATTCTAGATTAATTTCCCAATCATTTTGCCTCTGATGAAAATACTGCTTTTGTATCTGCGGGTCAACCAAGCGAAACGACCAATGACTGTAAACTCCCTGGGGCGCTTTTTTGATTACTTTTTCATTGATATCTGTACCTAAAATTAATATTTTCCATTGCTCCCAATCGGGAATCAATTCTTTTAAAACAATAGCTAAAGAATAAGGTTCTTCACCGGTGGAGCAGCCCGCACTCCATATTCGCAGTGTCGGCTGCATTCCCAAGGTCTTGTGCAAGTTTCTTTTCTGCTCTATCAATTCAGGAAAAATTACTCTTTTCAACAGAGCGAACTGTCCTTTATCTCGCATAAAATAACTTTCAGTTGTTGTTAATAGCAATACTAATTTCGCCCATTCATTTTTACTTTCAAAAGTTTTGGCGGTTAAAAGTTTATAATACTTTTCTGGGTCTGCAATTTTTTTTTCTCTCATCCTACTCATGATTTTATGAGACAAACCAGCTCTATCTTGAGACCTAATTCGCACACCCATCTCAGTAGTAATTAAGTTGATAAATAGCTGAATTATGGAATCATTCATGTCCACTGAGGTAGATTAATTTAATAATTTGGGTAGTGGCAACTTTTACTGAGCTGCTGCTGAGTTTGGGCTGAGCATAGCTGCTAGCCTGCGGCTCGTCGGTTCGCAAAGCCGCAGGGAGCCGAAGGGAAGTGCGTAGCTGAACTATTGGGAATTGGGTAACTTGTAAGCTCGTGTAGTAGAAGTATTGATAATTGGAAATTGGGGAATTTGGAATTAGAAATCTGGAATTTAGCCGATCGCCTGAACAAGAACAGTGTCACACCATATCATATCAGAAACTTGCCAGATACTTAAAGGAAAAAGGCAAAAGGTCAAAGACAGAACCCAGGAAAAAATTATCCCTTCTGCCTTCCACCTTCTGCCTTCAAAGGCACTAATCTCCCACTTTAAGCTGGATATATCCGCAGGCGGCGATTAGGTTCTTCCCCAAAACTGTGGGATTTCAGGTGATAGTGTTCCACAAGTTCGTGCTGCATTTTGCGGACGTTGGGAGAACGGGGCAGGAGTTCCACCGGCTGTCCCTTGGGAATGACAATTTGCTCGACTGCTAAGCGCGTTTCTTCGAGAGCTTCGAGCTCGTCAGAAGAACCGCTGCGGGCAAATAAGGCGAGGTCTGCCACTTCCGGGGTACCTGGGTCATCCATGTCCAACAGGCGCCGCAAAGCTCTCGCTACGTGGGGAATAGTGGCGGCCTTAATTGTGTGCAGGGGAACTTGGCGAGTTTTGGCCAAGTGCCTCAATTTCGACTGGTTCCGAACGTTCGATCGCAAAGCCAAAACCACGTCAGCACTCTCAATATCCTTCGTCAGCAGCACCGGCAGGTTCAGCGTCGAAATCACCTGTTCGAGCTGGTGACGAGGTATGCCGTAAGGATAAACGTGGAGGGGCAAATCTTCGCCGTTAGGGCCGACATTCTGGGAAAAACGTCCGGGCTTAGGTACCGGCTCGACGGACAGGGATTCTTCGAGCAGTTGCTCGAAATACCGAGTCTCAGAAACCGGCGCGCTTTTAGGAGCCAAGTTCTCGCCTGGAGCGGGCATCGGCACCATTTTGCCAGCACTCCGCCAGCCAGAGAGCGGTGTGACGGGCCGGATTGCTGATACCGCAGCCGTGCTGCTGGAAGCGGCCATCCCCGGAAACCGCGCGGGGGGAGCGGCTGACTCGCGCTCGATAATTACTTCTCCTGTCTCGCTGACGCTTCTGATTTGCTGGCTCGGTT
The DNA here is from genome assembly GCF_036705285.1 of Microcoleus sp. B4-C1. NCBI lineage: Bacteria > Bacillati > Cyanobacteriota > Cyanophyceae > Oscillatoriales > Microcoleaceae > Microcoleus > Microcoleus sp. B4-C1. Next base: position 21,596 of record NZ_JAUBUC010000014.1, read on the forward strand.
CGCGTCCCCGCAGCAGAGTGTCGATCGAATCTGCAACTCGCTCGTGGATTACCCAGCGCTGGCGTTCCAGCATTTCGATGGCAATTTCAAAAGTTGGCGGTGCTTTGCGCTCCAAAACCGTCTTTTGAGAACCGCGCCGTCTAGCTTCGTCATCTCCCAGCGTCACCGCTTGGATGCCCCCAATTAAATCTGCCAGAGTCGGGTTTTTCATCAAGTTTTCGATCCGGTTCCCGTGGGCGGTACCTACCAACTGCACGCCCCTTTCGGCGATCGTCCGAGCCGCCAAAGCTTCGAGCTCCGTGCCGATTTCGTCAATCACGATCACTTGCGGCATATGGTTTTCCACTGCTTCGATCATGACTTGGTGCTGGAGTTCGGGGCGGGAAACTTGCATTCTGCGAGCTCTGCCGATCGCTGGGTGGGGAATATCTCCATCTCCGGCAATTTCGTTGGAGGTGTCGATGATTACCACCCGTTTTTCCAAGTCATCGGCGAGCACGCGGGCAATTTCCCGCAGGGCCGTGGTTTTTCCGACTCCGGGGCGGCCGAGCATCAAAATTGACTGACCGGTTTCCACCAAATCGCGGATAATGCCGATCGTCCCGAACACAGCGCGGCCCACCCTCAAAGTCAAGCCGATAATCTCGCCGCTGCGGTTGCGTAGGGCGCTAATTCGGTGCAGGGTTTGCTCGATACCGGCTCGGTTGTCGCCGCCGAAGTGGCCGACTCGCTCGATGCAATAGTTGAGGTGTGCCTTGGTAATCGGCGTTTGGGAAAGAGGTTCGGCCAAGGATGGAAAACGAGCTTCAGGTTGGCGGCCCAAATCCATGACAATCTCAATGAGATTGTTGCGCTGCGGGTGCTGCTCTAAGGGCTGCCGGATCTCATCTGGCACGATGTCTAATAATTTGTTGAGGTCGTCTGTAATCTGCATTCGCCTCGATGTGTTCGGTGACTTTTTCAACTTTTTAGTCAGTTGTCAGTTGTCAGTTGTCAGTTGCCAGTTTTTATGTGTCAGTTGCCAGTTGTTGTTGGAATTAACTACTAACCACTAACTAATGACTAATGACTACTGACTACTGACTAAAATTCTTTGAGCGGGGAAACTAGAGAACTAGCTAAACTCACGGCCTCTGAGAGAAGTTCTGGGACGGCTTCGAGCTGAGGTAGCCGAGATGTTTGAACTCCGGCTCCTGGCTGCGCGACTGCCACCGGAACGGCATAAGCTCGATCGGTCTGCATTGTTTCTAACTGTTCTAAAATTGGCGATAGCAAAACCCTGGCATAGCTGCCGTAAGCTACACCTGCAATGTATGGGACAGGGGGAACTGACAAATTTTTCCCGGCATCCTTCATCAGTCCCTCGGCTCTCAGCTTGCTGACAGTGTGAGCATTAGTGCCGCCTGCAAGTTGCACGTATCCCGGCAACTGGGCAGCCAAAACTTTTTGACCGAGTTTGACTGCGGCTCTAGTAGTTCCTGTTCCGATATCTCCGCTCATTGGTCTACCGTCGGTTTGCCAAATTAGGGGACAAGGAAGGGGGGAAATTATTTGATAGAGTGTCCGCAAATAATCAATCAAACCGTCTCCATCGGGGCAACTAATTGCTATTACCTTGAGTTGAGCGACCCAGGGAGCTATGCTCGACCAAAGTCGCGCAAAATCTGCCTCTCTGCCTACTTGCGTGTGGATTTCTAGGGCGTCCGCACCGGATTGCAGGATTAAAGGTGCGATCGCGGCGGAAGCAGACACGTAAGAACGAGTATAAATCAGTTGGCTCGGACAAATCGGCAGACAGCGACCGCAGCCATAGCATTGCTGGTCTATCACCCCGGAAAAACCACTGCCAGCACTCTGAAAAACTATTGCTTCGGCTGGACATATTTTTTCGCACGGCCGCCAGCAGTCCGCCGGACAATCGGCTGGGTTGAATTCGGCTTTGCGAAAATGCGGGTCTTCCCCATCGTTTAAACTCACCATCAGCAACGGCAACCCTTTGCCGCCAAACCTGCGGTTTTGAGTTCTTGCCTGTAAGTCGCTGGCCACTTGTAGGGCTTCTTTCGCTGCGGCGACGGCGGCGGGATCTGCCGCGACATCGATACAGTCAGCGCCTGCTAGGGTGTAAGCCAAGGTGAGATTCCGTACAGCCGGTAGGTGCTGAAAGCTCGCCCCACAGATCAGCTTGAACCAATGGCCATCTTTTAATGAGTTTAGGGGATGATAATGTTCTGTCACCCTTATATGCTAATCCTTTGAGCTGAAAATTACTATGTGGAAATTTCTACTTAATTTTAAAATTTAGGCGGGTACAAGCTGGAAACGCTACTGATAGCAGTAGCTGTTGCGCTGTTGGCTCTATATGTAGAGTTCTGCCTTAATTTTTTTTCCTAAATTTGATTTTTTTGAGAGCGACTGCTGAGGGGGGATTTGGAGATGGGGCGATCGGCTTGAGTGACACGTTGACTTACAGACAGACTTTCTATGATATCATATTTGGGTGGATTTGGCAAGGAAAAAGTAGACTAGAGATTTTTTGTGGAAGTGGCCGTGCAGTGGTCATTGCCATAAAGTTCGATCGAGCATGGAAACCCAGCGACGAAACGCAGATGAACATTCTCCTCCCTGAGTAGAAGCTACATTCATCTGGGTTAATCGGCGATTCAACTCACATCTTGCACCATTCTCAAGAACAGGCAAGATGCCTGTTCCACAAAGAGTGAATTTTCTTGTGGAACAGGCCGAAAAGCCTGTTCCTAAACAAGTAATTGAGAATTGTGCAACATCTCAGATTCAACGAGCTCTACTACTTGCTCAGCCGCTTGTAAACCGTAGCCAAAGCATGGCTATCCCCCACATTTCCCGGAAACAAAACAACTGGTAAATTGGGAAACAGAGGATGATTAGCCTCGGTTTTCACCACCGAACAACCTGCGATAATTTGACCGATTTGCCTGACACTTTTCAGCGACAAACCTGTACTCAAAACATCATTAGAAGTAATGCCGCCCTTGCTAATCAAAAACCCGATATCCGCAGGCAGTCCCCGCACGATATCCATCAATAAAGCAGAAACCGCCTCTCCAAATTTTAACCGGACTTCGGTATTTTCAAATTCGAGTTCCTTGCGGCTGGTATAAATTACAGGCGTTTTGCCATCGGCATGAGAAGTGCGGACTTGTTCGAGAATTTCATCGAGCATTTGGGTGCGATACTCGGGTGAATCTTCTAACAAGTGAGAGACATCTATTTCAATGCTAACTATATTGGGTTCTTTTAACAAGCGCTCCAATTGTTCAGTAGTTTTCTTAACGTGGGAACCAACTATTACGGCACCGGGTTTGCCGCCCCTGACGTATTTTGCCATTTCGTCGGCTGCTACTGGCTGTGGGCCGAGGTCAGCTAAGGATGTTAAAATACTCGCGGCGCTGCGGAATAAAAACTTTTTGCCTTGACTGACTGCATTGAGAATGTGTGTGGCAAATTTGTCTAAATCACCTTGGCTTTGGCCGTCAACAACTGCACATTGGTTGTCTGTCATGTCCATCAGTCGATCTAAACTTCCGTAGCGAATGTCTCCGAGTAAAATGCGATCGACTGCATCAGCGGGGATGCGACCTTTTGTTTTTTCTTCTACATAGTCTGGCAGGTAACTGTGACTGTACCCGAAGACTGAATCTTTGGCAAATTCGGTTTCGTGTACTGGTGTCGGGACACTGTTAACTATTAGGTAGTGCACGCTGTGGCGGGTAATTCGGCCTCCTTCAAAAAAGGCGGGAATTAGAAAATGGGCGTCGAAGGGGCCGAGTTCTTCGGCGATCGCGTCGGTTTCGATGGGATAGTGACCGCGCAGGGTAGAATCGGAACGGCTAACTATTAGGAAGTCTTCGATTTTTTCGGTGGCGATCGCCTTTTTTAAATTTTGGCACACTTCGCGGGTGACGGAGGCTGCTTTTTCGGGAGTTAGCGATCGAGTATTTGTCAGTATGAAGAAAATCGGGCACTTGTCCCGCAGCCCCAAACGCAGGGTGTCTTCGTCCCAACGTGTCAGCAGCAAGCAACTGTGCACGGTTTGAGAACCAGTGGGATCGTCGTCGAGAACTATAATCTTGGGTTTGGCAGAAGACATACTGACCTGGTTGTTAACGTCACCTTTCCAAGATATCCTTACCTGTTACGTAACAGGAAAAAATTTACAATAATTATGATATTTTTTTAACAATTCTCCTCATTCATAATTTTAAAAATGTCTTTGACTTCGAGTGGAACAGGCATCCTGCCTGTTGCGGTTCATTAAGCTGCATATTGCTACTGGGTAAGAGGCGCCCTCCGCCGTGTACGCTACTAACTTTTGCCATTTTTTTAATTAGCAGCATTTCGATCTTGCAACTTTTTCATTTCTGCTTGAACTCCCACGGCTACCTGCAAAGCTTCGTTGAGCAATCGTCCTTGTTCGCTGGCTCGATCGCTAATTTGCAGGCAATTCAAACTTTTCAAATTATTGGTAAACAATTCGGAGTTAGTAGCGACAAATTTTTTGTTTTCCCTGAGAATCCTCTCGGTTTTCAAAGCTCGAACTAAATCCTCTCTGATTAGCTGCAAAGCTTGAATTACTTTGGCTCGATCGCCGATTTTGACTGCCGCATTGCCGGCATCTTCTATCCTATCGTTAATTTCGATGGCTTTGATTATACCATTATAGCGATCGACATCATCAAAAAGATTGATTAAATGTTGGTTTTGGCGGCTGCACTGAATTTTCCACGCATCCTCAAAGATTAAACCGACGATCGCAGCGAAGTGGAGGGTGAACCACCACACATACGCCCTAGGAAATATCGCAACCATTAGCCAACAACTGATTAGAAGCAAAACAATTAAACCGACTGTTTTTAAAGCTTCGCGGCCAAACTTAGTCGCTGTCGGCGGCCGGTATACGCGATCGGGCCCCGCGCCGGTGAGGTGCTTGAGTTCACCGACAGTAATTTCTAATCCCTGAATGTCAGCTCGCATAAATCTTCACAAATATATGTTAATTATAAAGTTTTGTAGTATAACAAGGGGCTCGTCTACAATAAACCTAACATTTTTTTCAACCAAAACTGCACTATGTCCGCACGTCCTATATACCTCGACAACCACGCCACAACCCCCGTAGACAAACGGGTACTTGATGCGATGCTGCCCTATTTCACGGAACAGTTCGGCAACGCAGCCAGCATCAGCCACGTCTACGGCTGGGAAGCAGAAGCAGCGGTTAAACAGTCACGACAAATCATAGCAGAAGCGATCAATGCTTCCCCCGAAGAAATTGTTTTTACCAGCGGTGCAACAGAAGCAAATAACTTAGCGATTAAAGGTATCGCCGAAGCTTATTTCAACAAAGGAAAGCACATTATCACAGTAAAAACCGAACACAATGCTATTCTCGACCCCTGTACCTATTTGCAAAAATTGGGGTTTGACATTACTGTTTTACCAGTGAAAAGCGACGGGCTGATTGATATAGGCGATTTGATCAAAGCGATTCGGGCAGAGACAATTTTGGTTTCAGTGATGACGGCAAATAATGAGATTGGCGTCATTCAGCCGATCGCAGAAATTGCTGCAATTTGTCGCGGAAATGATATTCTTTTTCACACAGATGCGGCACAGGCGATCGGCAAAATTCCCCTCGACGTAGAGGAGATGAATATCGATCTAATGTCCTTGACAGCCCACAAAATTTACGGGCCAAAAGGCATCGGTGCTCTCTACGTGCGGCGCAACAAACCGAGAGTGCAGCTAGCGCCGCAAATGCACGGAGGAGGCCACGAACGGGGAATGCGATCGGGAACTCTCTACCCACCGCAAATAGTTGGGTTTGCTAAAGCAGTAGAATTGGCAATTGCGGAAATGCCGTCGGAAACAGAACGAGTGGTTAATTTGCGGCAGCGTTTGTGGGAAAATTTGAGTGAATTGGGCGATGTTGTTCTCAACGGTCACGCTACGAAGAGATTACCGGGGAATCTCAATATTAGTGTAGGTGGCGTTGACGGTCAAGCGTTGATGTTGGGTTTGCAATCGGCGGCGGCAGTTTCTTCTGGATCTGCTTGCACTTCGGCGAAAATATCGCCATCTCATGTTTTAGCAGCGATCGGGCGATCGGACAAATTAGCTTATGCTTCAATTCGGTTTGGTATTGGTCGGTTCAATACCGAAGCAGAAATAGATGCAGTTTCCCAACACGCGATCGCAACTATTCAATCTCTCCGACAAGCTCAAAAAGTAATGAGTTAGAAAGATTATTCGGCGGTTGAAACCGCGTCTACACAAACGAAGTCCGCCTCCGCGGACTAAGAGATAAAGGGGGTTTTAAACCCGGATGTGGTATTAAAACTTTCCTATTTCTTCAGTCCGCGAAGGCGGACTTTGTTTGTGTAGTAGCGATTTCAATCGCCGAGTATAATTGGTATTAATCGTTTACTTAGAACCAAACACCTCACGTACCCGATAAATCGGTTTTCCCTGGGATTCATGATAAGTCCGCATCATCACTTCCGCCAGCAAACCAAAACAAAATAACTGCACGCCAGTTAACAGCAAAACCACAGCCAAAATCAGCAAAGGACGATTGCCAATACTTTGACCGAGGCCAAATTTCAGGAAAGTCAAATAAATCCCTAAAACCGTTCCCAACGTCATAGAACCCAGTCCCAAAAGTCCAAAAACGTGCATCGGTCGAGTCAGGAACTTTTTCATAAAAGAAATAGTTAACAAATCCATCAACACCCGAAAAGTCCGCCAAATTCCGTACTTACTTTGACCGAAACGGCGGGCGTGGTGTCGCACCGGCAGTTCTGCAATTCTCGCCCCTTCAATAAACGCCAACGCTGGCAAAAAGCGGTGCAATTCCCCGTAGAGATTCAAGTCTGCTACCAACTCGGATTTATAAGCTTTCAAAGAACAGCCGTAGTCGTGCAAAGTTACGCCTGTAACGCGACCAATTAACCAGTTAGCAATTTTAGAAGGAATCAACCGGCTAATAGTATTGTCTTGCCTATTTTTGCGCCAGCCACTGACTAAATCGTAGCCTTCATCTAACTTTTCCAACAATAGCGGAATATCAGCCGGGTCATTTTGCAAATCGCCGTCTAGGGTAACAATAGCACGACCGCGAGCGCGATCGAAACCTGCCGACATGGCAGCAGTTTGCCCGTAATTGCGGCGCAAAATTACAGCACAAAGGTCATCGCGAGTGCTGGCTAACTGCTGGAGAAGTGCACCCGAACCGTCCTTAGAACCGTCATCTACACAAATAATTTGATAGCTGAGTCCAGATGGTTGGATAGAAGAGGCGATCGCCTCAATCAAATGAGGCAAACTTTCCACCTCATTATACACCGGCACCACCACTGAAACGTCGAGAACAACCTCCGCGCCAGCCTGCTGTGCAGCCAATTTTTCCAAAAATAATGCAGCGTCCATTTTTTTATTCGATAATATTAACAGTCAACCGTCAACCGTCAACAGTCAACCGTCAACAACTAACTAGGTTGATAACTTGCCACAACTTTACCATATCCCCGCAATTGCTGGTAATAAGCTTGACTGACTCGATCGCCATCATCCGACAAAACATCGATACCGATACCATTGCGACCTTGTGCTTGTCCCGAACTGTGAATGTAGCGATTATCTCCGAGATATAATCCTACATGAGTTGCTTTTTCGGGCGTACCAAAAAATACTAAATCCCCCGGTTCTAAAGCACTGATACTAATCGGTTTAGTAAAAGCTTCCTGCTGATAAGCATCCCTCGGCAACCAGATGCCCGCAGCCACAAAAGCAGCTTGCATCAAGCCGGAACAATCATAATTTGGCCCGACTGTACCGCCCCAAAGATAATAATTGGATTGGTGCATAGCCTCGCGAGCGAAAGTAATTACAATTGGTAATTTTTCCTTGATTTCTGCCTCAGAAACCACCAGAGGATGATACACTGTTTCTGCCACATCGAGCAACTCAACATCTCGAAGATCCAGCCATCCCGGATAATCATCTTCGCACAGTCGCACCATCACAGCCGTTGTATCCCCCTCAACAACCGAGTCTATGGCATTTCTCCCCCCCTTGATAAGGGGGGGCTGGGGGGGGTCAACTACTCGCAAATGCCGCCCCAAGGCTGCTTGAGTTGCCAATCGATCGCACTTTGGGGAATCGTAAATATTTATGTGCGATCGGGTTCGGTACTCCACAACATCAGATAATTGATAATTGGCCATTGCTAATTGCTCATTGTGTGCTGTTAATTGTTCGCATTTATTGTTCGCATTTAACGATAGATTGCCATTAGCTGCTAGCCGTTAACCGTTAACCGTCAGCCATTAACCATGACATTTTTCCACAAAGACGAACAATTAGAAAACCTCGGCAGTAGCATTATAGACTCCGCATTGTCAGAATTTACAGGATTAAGTCGCGATCGTATAGCCCTGACCTGGATAGTCTACGATCCCCCGGTGCGAGTCAATACAGGCGGCGCCCTGAGTCCCGAAGAATTTTGGAAATATCAACCGCGAGGTTTTAGCGTCAGAAGTTCCGAACGCATTTATCCAGCCAGCATCGTCAAATTATTCTACCTCGTTGCCATCTGGGAATGGGCGCAAAAAGGGATGATTAAAACATCGCCAGAATTAGAACGCGCCGTCCGAGATATGATAGTTGATTCCAGCAACGATGCCACCAGTTTAGTAGTAGACGCCCTCACCGGCACCACCAGCGGCCCAGAATTATCACCCGCCCCCTTTGAAACTTGGAAACAGCAGCGAAACATCGTCAACCGTTACTTTCAATCATTAGATTGGCCGGAATTACAAAATATTAACGCCAATCAAAAAACCTGGTGTGACGGCCCCTACGGTCGCGAGCGAGCATTTCTGGGAGAATTAATGGAAAATAGAAATATGCTGACCACAAATGCAGCGGCGCGTTTGCTGCACAGTATAATCGGCGGCGTAGCTGTTTCTGCCCAAGCATCGCAAGAAATGATGGGTTTAATGAAACGCAGTTTAGACCCAGCAGAATTAGAGGCAGATCCTGAAAATCAAGTTACAGGCTTTTTAGGCGGGGGATTGCCAGAATCAGCAAAATTGTGGTCAAAAGCCGGACTGACAAGTCAAGTGCGTCACGATGCTGCTTATATTGAAATAGAGGGCTTGCGGCCGTATTTGTTGGTTGTATTTACCGAGGGGAAAGAGAATAGCAAGAATGAAGAGATTTTGCCATTTATATCGCGGCAATTTGTCGAAGGGATGAAGACACTGAGTTAGATTTAGTAGTTGATTATTGCGGCTAGACTAGACTTAAACTGCAAAAATAATTTGGACGGGCTAGAAGCCCATCCCACAAAGTTTTCTTGTGGGATGGGCTTCTAGCCCGTCCAAAAATTTGATTAAAAGGAACTTTTTCCTAGAAGCTCTAAAACGGAGAGGGAGGGATTTGAACCCTCGAAGGATGTTAACACCCTTAACAGATTAGCAATCTGCCGCTTTCGACCACTCAGCCACCTCTCCAAGATGACAGTAACTAACTATAGCACACACATCTTCTTCTTGCCAACCCCTAATTGAAAAATTCCTCAATCCCTTACTCTGTATACTTTTCGCGACCTCAACCTCCAGCCTCTTCCCCAAAGCCCCTAGCCTTCAAGTGTTTTTCCCAACTAAAATTGGAACTCAAAAAGAACCTCTTAGTATACAAATACCCCAAGCGGTACAGGTGAGCCTTGCGATCGCCATCGAGATTAAAGTCCGTCGTCGTCACCCCAGCGTCAGTCACATCAATATTAATCACCCTGCCCTTATCCATTTCTCGCTGGTGATAGCGGTCTCTTGCTTTCATCATCGTTCGGAACATCGCCGCCAGCATCGACAGCGGAGTATCAATCTTAACTTTAGTCTCAATTCCGGTATCGACTAATCGAAACCCAAAGGTAAACCAGCGCGGCATAGCAGGAGTCGCACCGACGGATTGTTTGTCATAAATCCACAGGGGGAAATTGCTCAAAATTCCGCCATCTACAATTAAGTCATCGCCGAGTTTTCCCGGTTCAAAAAATAGCGGAATACTCATCGACAACCGAACGGCTTCAGCAACGCTAAAATCTTCAGCCCTTTTGAGTCGCAACTGCTCATACAAAGGATCGGAATCGGTAGATTCGCGTCGGTGTAAGTCGTCGGGCAGCACCAACATTTCACCGCGACTGAGGTTGGATACTACTACTTTTAATTCCCGCTCTTTTACGATTTGTTTGACATCCGCAAAAGTGTGCAATTTACCTCGACCGAGCATTGCTTCCAGCCACTGCCGGAACGGTTGCGCCGAATATTCTCCCATCTGACGGCTAACTGTTAAGAAAAGTAGAGTCCAAGCAGGAGATTGCAAGTCGTCGGCGGGGTCGCCGTTTAAAATTAGAGGACTGTTTTTTTGAGTTAAAAATATGCTGTAATCGAGCTGTCCTAAAATTTCCTCTAAATCATCTATTGACAAGTCGGTTGCCAATACTGCTGCCGTAATTGCACCTGCCGAAGTTCCTGCCAATTTTCGCCACTGGATGCCCAAATCGCTACAGCACCTGAGTGCTCCTAAAAACGCAACTCCGCGCACGCCGCCGCCTTCAAAAACGCCGTCGGCATAGATTTGACCGTTGTCGTCGGGAGGCGGAAATTTGCTAAGAATTGTTTGTTTTTCGGTTGCGGTGATTCTGACACCGGGTTCTTGCAAAATTTGCTGCGGATACCACTTGCTCATGGGAAATACCTCGGATAAATGTTGGGTTTTAGATTTTAGATTTATATCTATTGTTCTTGATTTTTGTCGGCATCCATTGCCTCTTTGACGTATTGTTGAACTTGCGATCGCACTTGTTCGTAGGCCACCGACGCGCACCAAGGTCGGAGAGATAAAATAGTTGTATCGGGAGTAATCTCGACCACCAAACAAGTCGGGGGCGGATTCTCCAACACCAGCGGGTGAGAGTGGGCAATTTCTAATAACTCAGCTACAGTTGGACGAATTGGCCGATCGCCAATATCAATCTTCAAGTCTACTCGCCTCGTTCCCATTGCCGTTGTATTTTTCAGTGTACCGTTAAACAACTGATTGTTCGGGACAATAATTTTTATGCGATCGTCTGTCACCACCGTTGTTGAAAAAATCCCGATGCTGTCCACCACTCCCTTAACATCACCAGCTTCAATCCCATCCCCGACTTCAAAGGGCCGCAAACTAATCAACATTACCCCAGCAGCAAAGTGCGACAAAGTATTTTGCCACGCCAAACCAATGGCCAAACCCGCCGCACCCACCACCGCAACCACACTGGTAGTTTGAATTCCCAACTGACTCAAAGCGGCGACTACTCCCACTACCAAAATCGTAATCTCAGCAGCTTGAACTAAGAATTTCCGCAGCGTGGCTTCGGTGCGACTCAGTGCGCGGCGAGTCACGCGGCCCGCAAAGTTGATCGCAAATCGGGTAATTAACAAAATGCCGATCGCCCACAGCAGTTGAGGTACAATTTTAAACCCCAATTCCACGAATCTTTTCGAGAATTCTTGGGCTACTTCCAAGGCTTGTGTTCTTTCTGCATTTAGCTGAGAATAGAAGGTTTGGGCTATTGGTAAAAACGTCTGAATAACTGTCATGTTAATTGGGAATTGGGAATTAGAAATTGAGAATTGCAGTCTCAGTCTTCTGCATAAGTCGGAGAGTCCGACAGGGGTTGAAAACCCCTGTCTCATAGCGGAAGTCCTCTAGAAGAGGACTAAAGTCGATAATTTTATCCTTCAAACTCTTGAGTCGGTTTCAACCGACTTTTGCTATGAGGCAGGGGTTTAAACCCCTGCCGGACTATTGTTAATAGTGTACCGCTACGCGGGGCAATCGGTGTTTAAAACCGCAGAGAATTTCCCACGAAATAGTTCCTAAAGTCGCGGCCCAATCGTCAGCACTAATGTGATATTCCCCATCTTTGCCCAAAATAGTCACCACTTCACCGACTTCTAAATCGGGAATATCAGTTACATCCAGCATTAATTGATCCATCGTCACCGCGCCCACTTGCCGCACGAACTGACCCCTGACTAAAACCTGCATTTTATTAGAAAGATTGCGCGGAATACCATCTGCATAGCCGATACCAATTACGGCAATCTGTGTCTGCCGCTCAGCTATAAATTGATAGCCGTAACTGACGCCGGTTCCTGCTTCAATTGTTTTCACCTGGGTTACTCTAGCTTTTACCTGCATTGCGGGCTTCAAATTGGATCTCGACTGCAAGTGAGGAGCTGGATAAAGACCGTAGGTAGCTAAACCGACTCGCACTAAATCGTAGTGCAAATCCGGGTCAGCGAGGGCGGCAGCAGAGTTTGCCAAGTGGAGGCGAGGGGGGTTAATTCCTGCTATTTTAATTTGCTCGATCGCCTGTTGAAACCGCTGGTGTTGCTCTCTCATAACTGTGGGGTCGGGACTGTCTGCAGTCGCCAAGTGAGAGTAAATACTGGCTAATTTTAAATTGGGCAACCGCTTGACTAATTGCACAAATTCTGTTGCTTCTTGCCAGGGCGTACCCAAGCGAGACATTCCCGTATCTAACTTAGCGTGAACTGGCAAAGATTGGTTAATGCCTGCGAGAACTTCCGAAAAAATTAAGGCTTGTTTGGCAGTACAAATAGTGGGCTGCAAGTGCCAATGGGCGATCGCCTTTACCTGTGGGGCTGTATGGGTTGCCCCCAACAACAAAATCGGCGCTTCTATCCCAGCTTCTCGCAATTCTATTCCTTCGGGAATTGTCGCCACTCCCAGCCAACTAGCACCTGCTTGCAATGCTGTTTGACTGACTGCAACAGCACCATGCCCGTAAGCATCCGCTTTCACAACTGCCATCAGTTGTGTGTGAGGAGATAAGAGCTTTTTAAGCTGTTTTACATTGTGAGTTAAAGCTGCTAAATTGATTTCTACCCAAGCCCGCTGGCATAGTCCCCCGTAACCGTCCCCCAGCAACGTCTGGCGGGATTCTTTTGTCGTTGATTCTGCGGTTGTTTGTTCCCCACTCCACATTGTCGATCGCTCCTACTTGCTTACACCATTAAAAACTGCTCTCAAAACTGCTAGGATATTTTACCCTAAGTTTGATTATAAGATTTTTCCTTTAATCAAAGTTATACAAGTTTGAAAAAAGAATGCAACGGTCGGCAAGCTGCAAACCCATATTCCATAAGTCATTCCCCATCTAAAATCTAAAATCTAAAATCTAAAATCTAAAATGGTATTAACTGGTGTATCATAGCACCAAAAATACCCGGTAAAAACTATGGACGGACTAGCCTACCTACATTTAGCTAAAACTTGGGAAACGGCTACAAATCAGGCTTTCAAGGGCGGGCAAGATGCCCAACCCCTACTCCCCACAAACAACAACTTAAACTCTTGTGGAACAGGCATCTTGCCTGTTCATGAAAATGGTACAAGATGTCTGCTTCAAAGAACTAACTCAAAAATGCACCTAAAGTTAGCCTCTGCTCCTTTACTTTTCTTTACGATCGCTCTCACAATTTTAAATTTAGTCAATCCCGCACTCGCCATCAAAAAAGGTGATTCAGGCCCGGAAGTAGCCCAACTTCAGAAAACTCTACAAAACGCAGGCTATTTTCGCGGTAAGGCTACAGGATTTTACGGTTCTATCACCCAGGCTGCTGTGAAAAAGTTCCAAGCAGACAACAACCTGAAAGTTGACGGAATTGTCGGCCCTAAAACCTTGTCAGCGCTGAAAGGTAAGCCGGAAGAGGGGAGTATTGAAGCTGCGGAAAAAATCGCGCCAAATGTCGATCGACCTTCGCCATCTCCTACCGCCACAGAAAACACAAACGAACTCGAAGATAAAACTAAAACTCAGCTCCCAGAACCTCTATTTCAAGAACCATCTTTGCCACCTTTTAAAGCTGAAAATTCCGAGGATAAAAAAAATGAATCACCAACCACAAGGCTAGTAAATCCTCCCGACAACACTCAAGGAAAAATGACCTTGAAAAAAACAATTTACGGCAACATCTCGCCAAAATCAATAGTTTATTCGGGAGACGGCTTGTTTTTTGCTCAAAACATGATGTACCGTCACACAATCACAGTTTACGACAGGAACTTTAAATTAGTCAAGACTATTCCCGATACAGTAAACTTGTCGAAGTTCGGCTTTTCTAAATTCAAAGGCAATTATAAAGGCTCTCCCGTAGAAGCTGCTTTTTCAACTGATGGCAAATATGCCTACGTCTCCAACTACAAAATGTACGGTTCGGGGTTTAGCAATCCGGGAACCGACAGGTGCTCTCCAGCCGCAAAACACGACCAAAGTTTTCTGTACCGCATCAATACCCAAACTTTGAAAATAGAAAAGGTAATTCCTGTAGGTGCAGTGCCGAAATTCAATGCTGTTTCGCCTGACAATCGCTTCGCCCTCGCTAGCAATTGGTGCAGTTGGGATTTGAGCATAGTTGATATCAATAAAAATATCGAAATCGAGCGAGTGAAACTGGGTGCATATCCTCGCGGTATTGTTGTTACTCCCGACTCAAAAAATGCCTATGTTGCCATCATGGGTTCTTCCGACATTGCGAAAGTGAATCTCATCGACTTTTCGGTAGAATGGCTGAGAAATATTGGCAATGCGCCGCGTCATTTGACGATCGATCCCAACGGAAAGTATCTTTATGCCACTTTAAATGGTGAAGGAAATGTGGCCAAAATTGACCTACAAACTGGTAAAGTGGTGGACAAAGTTTCGACAGGAAGAGCACCTCGCAGCATGACAATTTCCGATCAGGGAAAACTGCTTTATGTAGTTAACTATTTCTCGAATACTGTTAGCAAAGTTAGGACGAGCGATATGAAAGTGCTGCAAACAGTGAAGGTTAATTCAAGCCCAATCGGCATTACCTACGATCCAGAAACTAATCAGGTTTGGGTAGCTTGCTATTCGGGCAGTATTATGGTGTTTCAAGATTAATTTAGCTGCTTCGTAGTGAATGCTTCCGTCCTGACTACAAACAAGAGCGATTAAATGTTATTGTGGGGCGTTGCTCAGAGCAACGCCCCTAAAATATTACTTGGACGACTTTAAAGGCTTCACAACATACTCAGAAGACTTAGCAGGCACTTGACCTGTTTTGGCCATAGCTTGGTAAATCATGGCTGCTACTTCAGCGCGAGTTGCTGTTTTATTAGGCTGCAAAAGTTGGCGCTTCGGGTGGTTAACAACAATGCCAGCTTCTGTGGCTGATGCTACTTTGTTAACTGCCCATTTCGGCACTTTTGTCCTGTCTGTATAAAGTTGTAAAGTTTTGCTTGCTTTTGTTGATGGTTTCAGCCTCAAACCGCTCGCCAATGCTGCGATGACTTCCACGCGGGGAATATTTTTGTCGGGACGGAACTCATTGTTTGGGTATCCTTTAAGATATCCAGTTGTGACGGTGTGGTCGATCGCAGTAGCGGCAGAGCTCTTGTCTTTTACGTCTTTAAAATCAATCGGTTTTCGGATCGGCTTTTTGTCCTCGGACATTCGCTCAATCAAACCGGCTAGTTCGGCTCGCGTCATCGGTTCGTCGGGACGAAATTTGCTGTCGGTCAACTCAGTAAAGATTTTCCGATCGACTAAAGCGACAATGAACGGACGCGCCCAATATTTGTCAGGAACATCGGAGAATCTAACGGGCCCAACTTTGGGTTTATCGGCTTTGGGTTTATCGGCTTTCGGTTGGGTAATTGGATCGGGAGTCGATCGCGCAATTGGCTTGGGAGGAACAACGATTACACCAACGGGAGGATTTTGCGGTAAAATCGGCCCTAAAGGTCCCACAGGTGCGACATCCGATTTTGAGGGAATCAGGGTTGTAGCGGGCGATCGCAAATCCGAACTTGGCGATTCTGGCGTTAATATTCCGGGACTCGCGGGCGTAACAGCAGGCTGAGAAAAAACGGCTGGAAATTGCCAATTTCTGGCATTCAATCGATCGGGATTTTTACCTGTTACCCAAAATAAAATTGCTCCCATCGTGCCGAAGGCAACCAAGATAGCAATCAATTCATCCAATCCTAGAGGGTTTCTTTCCCCTGACGGGGGTTGTGAAGAAGACATATTGTCACCTACATACCAATGTAGAAATTAAATCACATATTTTTTGGGTCTGGGGGAAACAGAGAAGACTAAATCAACTATTCCAAAGTTCTCACTGTCAATACTTGCGGCGGCGTGGAATCGGGAGGATAAATAAAATCAACTTTTACCGATCGCGTTTCTCCCACAGCCAACCTCAACTTTACCATCGGTTCCACAACTTGACCGACACGCTGCCACAAATGCACGTAGCGAGTTACATCGTAACCTCCATCATCTTGGTAGCGCAGCCGCACAGTACCTCGAAAATAAGGAAAATCCAGCGGAGGTTGGCGAAACCGCAAGCCATTTTTTGAGAGTTTATCTTCTTTTAAAGGCGTTTCCAAACTCACCGCTATTGTTTGCGGTTTCTGTGCCGTGTTATGCAGCGGCAAAATCAGATTGTAGTGTACGCCGTAATTGCCGTGGGCGTCGTAAGCGGTGTCGGGATAGCGCGCCAGCATTTTTCCGGCTTGCACTTGTTGGGTTCCCAAAGTGCCCCCGCGCAAGGTAGAAATCGCATAGGATATCGCTTTTCCAGTCTGGGGAATTGCCAGATTTTTAGCATCGCGATCGACTAATTCCGCTTCCCATCCAGAACCTTGCTGCACCCCTGCCACGCGGCCGTAAATCAGGCTTCCCGAAGTCGCGGCGGGGGGAGTCGGGGTTTTGTCGCGGGGGCCTGCCAAACCGCCATTATTCAGCAATTGCTGCCATTCTTCCAGAGTTGGCGCGCGCTCGCCCCCATCAGCATTTTGAGGTGCATACATTGCCAAAGTAGCGGCATAAACCTTGCCGCTACTTTTGAGCCGCACAAAGGTAGAACGACCATTTATCGGCTTTTCCAGACCCCGCACGGGAATAGGGCGATTCATCAACAATGCGGTTTCTCCCGGTGCAATGAGCAGTTTTGCGGGAAAAGCCGGCTGCCGCATTCCCCGCAAAACGTTATCGACAGCGCGAATCCCAGGGCCGGAATATACTTCGCCGTTGGGACTCTCACTTAGTGCTGGTTTTTGTTTGAACGGTGCGTCTGGTTCCATCAGGTAACTGGCTGCCTGTAACACTTCCACCGTCACGGGTTCGGAGCTGGGATTGTAGAGCAAAGCGCCGATATACAAAGTTCTCAAATTCAGCGGAGTGTGAGAAAAGTGGTGAGCAAACAGGTTGAATTGCCCTTGAAAGGCAAAGTTCAGGTGAGCTGCGGGGACTTTTTTGCCGTCTGGGGGAAAGGTTGAGAGCAAAATGCCTTCTTTTTTGACCCATTCGGGACTGTTGCTGTTGAAGAGGGGGATGTTGTCGAGTTTTCCGGGGAGCGATCGCACTTCGGCATCTAGTACAATTTCCTCTGGTGCTGGTTTTGCGGGGATAGATTGTACGGGTTTTTTAACTAAAAATAATCCGGTGGCGGCACAAAGGGCGATCGTAGAAATACCAGCAATTCGAGAAAATAGATTTTGTTTCTGAATCATCAAAGTTAACTGTCAAGCCAATCTCTGCACATCTTCCACCGACAGCGACAGCGCCTGAGCCACTTGCTCTACAGTTAAACCCATTCCCAATAGTTGGGGAATAGCATCCCGTTGGGTTTGTTCTGCGCGATCGGCCCTTTGGCGTTCCTGTTCGGTATGGAGGCGTTCGAGTCTAGCTTGTTCGCTACCAGTTAACAACAAATTACCCTCATTATCCCACCAACGCAACCATCGCTGATGCTGATTTTGATAGCTACCTTCCCACACACCTAACTCTACTCCCATCAGGTCGATCGGATAATGTCCGCGATCGTTCGGTTGCAAACGGCGATAACGAGTATTCACCCAGTTATAGACTTCCAATTCGCTCGTTTTAATGATGTATATCGCATAGTAAGGAATGTGAATAATCTGCTCGTATACCCAAAACTTTCCGGGTTTCTGGTTGACACCTTCTGGTAAGCGAGATAAGGGAGTATTGTTTCGTTCTTCAGAGCCATTACCACTAGCAAATTCGATCGCAATTAAGGGCACAATATACTCGCGCCAAATCACGTAAGAGCGGCGAATTTCCCCATCTATTAGGGGCGGAACGTTGGGAACGTAGAACCAGTCAGGCGCTTCGGCTCCCTTTTCTGGAGGGTCGGTTTCGCGCCAGTAAATACCGCTATCTTGCCCGATCGCATATTGTCCGTCCGGGTGGAGGGTTTGCAGTGTAGTTTCCAGGGAGTCGGTGAGTAGGATACTCTGGGGATGTTCTTGGAAGTTTTTCACAAACGTGCCGTCGGAGTCAGGTAGTTGGGTGTGATCGGGAAAGGCGGGGGGTAATGTTGTGGGGTTGAGGCTTTGGGTCATGTCAGCTATCCGATGGTGAAAGGACAGATGCTTTATTAATTAGAGCATAGCGATCGTAGATTGAGGGGCTTTATACTGTCTGATAAAATGTTTGTCGCTCACTATTGCCGCGATCGCGAACCACTGGACGACGTAACGAAATCCGAAGCGCTGCTGTGCAACCTATTCTGGGGATGAGACCTTAAGCCAACTGAGGCTATTAGTGTTAGACTTTAAAGTAGTATGAAAAAGTTTTTCAAGAGATTGTTTGTGAATAATCAACAGCATCAAGATAAAGTAAATGCTCGTGCACCCGATTCAAATGTTCTGGAGCCAAATGATATCTATACCATTGATGCTCCTGTTAACAACCCGGAACAAGACAAGTTTAAGCGCTGGTCTTTTTCCCAAAGAGTTGCACAAACGATTGCTTCTCGAAGCGATCCAAGCAGCATTGTTATAGGAATTTATGGTCCTTGGGGTGACGGTAAAACAACAGTTCTTAATTTTATTGAAAAAAAATTTCAAGAATCGGATGAAATCATTTGTGTCAAATTTAATCCTTGGCGATTTACTGATGAAGCCAGTTTGATCAAAGGATTTTTTCAAGCATTGGCGGAAGCGCTTGGAAAATCTATAGATTCCTACCCAGAAAAGATAGGCAAATGGCTTGACAAGCGTTTAGGTAGACTTGGACTGACTGGGTTCACTTTCAATTTTCCTGGTTTTCGATTTAATCCCAGTCAAAGTATTCAGGGACTTTCATCTGTTGAACTAGAGGAATTGAAAAAGAGAATCGAGGACCTTCTTAAAAATGAGGGGAAGCGTGTAGTTGTTCTAATGGATGATATAGACAGGCTTGAGAAGAACGAGATTCAAGCTGTATTTAAACTTGTCAAATTATCGGCGGATTTTGACTATACAGCCTATGTTTTAGCCTTTGATGAGGAAATGGTAGCTTCTGCTCTTAGTGAAAGGTATGGCTCTGGAGATATTAAGGCGGGAAGAAATTTTTTAGAAAAGATAATTCAGGTTCCGTTAAACTTACCCAAGGCCGATCGAGTAGCTTTGCTTGAATATTGTATGGTAGGAATAGAAGAGGTTCTAAAAGATGCAAATATTCAAATTTCGGAGGAAGAATTTCGATCTCACTTCCTTACTCATTTCATTGAAGGTTTAGAGATACGGGTTAAAACACCGAGAATGGTAAAACGCTATATAAATGCCCTTGCGTTTTCTCTACCTATATTGAAAGGAGAAGTTAATTCTCCAGATTTAATGCTGATTGAGGGAATGCGACTCTTCTATCCAGTATTATACGATGTCGTGAAAAATAATCCTGAGATTTTCTCAATTTCACCGTTTACTTATAATCGTGAAGATTCCAAACAGCGCAGCCTTGAAATTATAAACAAGGGGATTCAGGGTTTAACTACTGATGAAGGAGAATCTGCTAAAAATCTCTTAAAAGCTTTGTTTCCATGCCTAAAACAGACTGGTATACTTGGCAATATTAATTATATTTCTAGTGGTTGGAAAGGAGAATGGGATATAGAGCAAAGAGCCTCTTCTTCTCACTATTTTTCCCGATTTTTCTCCTACTCAATCTCAGATAATGATATTTCCGATGGAGAAATTACGTCCTTTCTATCTCAGATAGAGGATCAGTCTGTTGAAACGACTATATCGAACATCCATCAAATTGTTGGAGATCGACGAGCCGACCTATTTATCCTGAAGCTAAATAGTAGAATAGAAAAGCTTTCTTCGTCCACTTCCAAAAATCTTGCCCTGGCAATTTCTCAGAGTGGAGATATTTTTTCAAAGGAGAAGACTTTTTTGAGCAAATATTTGTCTAGTGCTGAGATACTTATCTGCAAACTTGTTGAAAATATTTCGGACGCTCAAATAAAAGTGGACGTTGCAAAGCAAATAGTTTTAGATGCAAAGCCTATTGCATTTGCAATTAAATGCTTTAGATGTCTGGTTCCACTTAAAGAAGGAGAGGAAATAGAACGGCATCTTTCTGTCGATCAAGCTCGTATTATCGGTGAAGCTTTCAGTCATAAAATTAAAGAAATATCTCAAGTATCTCCCCTCTATCTTCAATTTCCTGAAGATTTTAGCAGCTTATTATATGTATGGTCTCATTGGGGAGATAAAGAGGAAGTAAAACAGTATCTTTTAGAAGCCTTAACTGAGAATCCTAAAAGTGTAGTTGAATTTCTGAAATGTTATCTGCCGACACTGTATAGTTTCCCAGATTATAGAGCGCGTAAATGGGATTTTGAACGAAATCAATATAATAGCTTAGCTGAATATATAGAGCCTAGTCTCATATATCAGTTACTTCGGAATATCTATGGCTCAAATCTAGATAATCCAGAATACTACGATTCAAATAATCAGCAGCGATCCTTAGACGAAAAAGTTGTAAATCAGTTTGCTTTTATTCACCAAGTTGTAATCCAAGAGGTTGGCAGTAGTAACAATTAATCCAATTAGTGAAGAAAATACGTTATAATTAGTTATGGTGAATGTATGGAATTGCGCCCCATTAGAAATGAAAATGACTATCAGGAAGCCCTTCGAGAGATCGAGTTACTGTTTAATGCCGCCCCAAACACTCCTGAGTACGATCGATTAGATGTACTCAGCACTTTGGTGGAAGCTTACGAGAAGAAACACATTCCGATCGCAATTCCCGATCCCATTGAAGCGATTTATTATTACATGGAAACTCGCGGATGGTCTCGTCGCGATTTAGAGTCATGTCTCGGTAGTCGGGCTAGGGTGTCTGAGGTTTTATCTCGTAAACGTTCCTTGACCTTGGAGATGATTCGGAAGTTGAATCAAGAACTGGGGATTCCCGCTGAAATTCTCATCCAACCCTATAAGTCGGTAAAAATCCCCGCGTAACAATATAACTCGATCGACCTTGGTAGTTGTATGGTGCGTCGCTGCAGGAAACTTCCCACTAAGGCGCAGATATTCGAGGGCGACGCACCCTACATTCTTACCGCCTTCTACTCCCGGAAGAGCGAGTCCGACTCGGTTGACGAGAATTCCTGCCGCTACCAAAACTTGGCTGCCGCTTGTTTGGATTTTGACGTGGCTGTGGCGATCGCCTCAAAGTGCTGCCACCGTAGCCCGAACCGGTCGATCGATTGCCATTTGGACGTACTGAGGGTCTTACTGGCTGGTTGTAGGTGGGCGATCGCAAGCGGCCGGTCGTCCTTAAAACTTGACGGTTTCTCACAGCCGGAGGCGGAGTTCGATACCGAGTTTGATATTGCTGAACAGCTTGGTTGTAAGTATTACCATACCCGCCATATCCTGTCATAATTCCCGGCTGATAGACTGGCGGCATATAATATCGCGGTCTAAATAACAAACTGCCGATCGCCTGACCGGCCACAGCTCCAGCAAACGGTGCCCAGAAGCCAGATTGCTGCCGCACTACTACGGTTTGTGGCTGACCTGTTTGAGGATTAGGAACAGTTTGGGTAACGTTGTGAACGTACTCAATTTTAAAATCTTCTGTCAAATGCAAAACCGCTTGATTGTTCTCCACATTTAGATAACTTTTCTTGCCTGCCGATATTTCTTCATTTGTTAAGCGAGCCATTTGCAAATCCCTAGTGCGGTAAACTGGGGGACTGCCGGGGGGAGTATTCAGCAACATCAAACTGTATTCGCCATCAGCATCGTTGTAGGTAACTTGCTGTACGGGATATTGGCCTTGAGCCAAGTTATTGTTTGGTGCAGGGCGCACAGTGTTAATATTCGGATTTCCCGCAGGATTTGTAGAAGTTTGTGTGCGAGGTGAACCGCAGCCGGTTGCCGTCCACAAAAAAGTTAAAGCCATTAAATAAATTGTCAGTTTTCGCAGCATCATAAATAGTAATTGGTAATGAGTAAATACGGCCTATTCCATCTTGAACAAATACAGTAGCAGATATATTGTGTGATGTTAATCTGTAAGGTGCGTCGCTGCGATCTCTTGGATAAAACTTGCAGATTGACGGGTGGCGACGCACCGATGCTTACTAGAAAATTGCGTGTACTAGATATACATGGAATGTGCTGTAGTAATTGGTAATTGGTAATTTCTCCCTCTTCCTTCTTCTTTCCTTAAATGGGAATAAGTTCGGGGAAATTGACCAACACTTGGTCGTTGGTAAGTTCGTCTCCCAACTGTGCGGGAGAAAAGTGAACTTGCACAGCTCGGAGCCTTTCTTGGTAATGTAAATTAATCAGTGCTTTTAAACCGACTTTCAGCGCGCTGATGTCCGCAAGGTCAGTTTCTAGGGCCGGAACTTCGCCTTCATAGGCAACTGTCAGCATCACCACCACATTTCTAGTTACCGGCAAAGACAAGGGGGAATTTTTATCGTAAACAGATGTACTGTATTGAGGCTCGCTGAGATAGCGATCGGCTGAATCAATGAAAAGTTCATCCACATAATCGCCCGCTTCGCCTTCATTCCAAAAAACATCGCCTTCATTGGCGGCTGCTTGCCAGTAGTTGTCGTACTGCAACAGGTGATTGCAAATTTCTACAAGACCTTCTCCTAAAACTGCTATGTCGCCATCGGCATCAATTGCTTGTCTGGCGGTGCGGTTGAGAACTCCTAACAGCGGTGCAACATCTTCGCCTGTTAGGTGAACGAACACCCGGCAAACTGCCAATCGAGTTTTACCTGTAAATTGATTGAATCGATCGCGCCAAGCATTCATAACCTAATAGTTGTAATCTGTAGGGCTATATTTCCAACGATAGCAGGGGATTTGAACTCTTGCCGTCTACCCTCAGATTGATCTGAAGAGTATTTTTAGCGATCGCCTCGGCAGCGTACTGTCTCGCTTTGACTCATCTAATTTTATAGCAGTTTTCAATCGGATCAAATACAGTTCAAATACAGTAGGAAAACCGCACAGCCTTGTCCTGACGGAGAGCAGCGACTTTTAATAATTGCTATGAGATTGATGATGGTAGCAAGAGTTTTTTTAATTGATATTAATTCAGCGCTCGTTTGCTGAGCCGGAATATGATATTGGTGCGATCGATTCATCTGTCTATTGTTTGCAGTGCTTCGCGATCGCAATGACAGGAAATTGTAGGGGTAGATAATTTCAAATCAAAAAACCTCCAATCTTGCAAGATTGGAGGTGCGCTAAGCGAATACGTTGGTTTGAGATAACTATTTGACGATCGCGCTTTGGACTTGTTCGATCGCAATTTCAGAACTCAACTCAGCAACTGGCGAAACCGGCAAATCCAGCTCGCCACCTGGAGCTTCTGGGTGTTCGCGAACGACTGCAACCGCATTTGCTGACTCAGCTACAGCACCCGCCGCCGCCAAATCGAGCAACGCCGGAACTTCCAAGTGTCCAGAAACACCTGCATCTGCGATCGGAGCCGACTCTTCAAAAACTTCAAAATTATCGGTCATCGCAGCGCAAGCAGCAGAAGCGCGCTTGCCGGCACGGTAGCTCATGTAAGCAGCACCGCCACCCAAAACTCCAGCCAAACCGAGGAAACCGAGAGCTGCTGTTTTGTAGGATTTCCACGGATTAATGCGCTCCGAGCCGCCGGAACCTAGGAGGGTTGTCGCAGAACCAGATTTAGACGCGCTAGATTTGCTGTAGGAACAGGGGAAAGCAGATGCGGCGTCACCTATGGCGATGCTGCTTGCGATCGCGACGACGGAAGCAATGCCAGCTAACACTTGAAACTTCTTCATGATGCTTGGGAGATTGTAAAGGATAATTAAAAAATTAATGGTAACAGCTCTTTACAAATCTATCAACTCTGCGCGCCGTCCATATCGCGGATCGATCGCAAAAGTCAGCTATAGCCTCACGCAATTCAAATTTAAACTTGCCAGCTTAAAAATCTGCAATGCTTGATATGTAAGCGTTTGGGCTAACAGATCGGTAGAAGTTCAAGTTTTGTGAACCCATACTTGGAGCGCGCCCAAATTAGAAAATCTGAGGTGAGACAGTAGAAATTTTAATTACAGAGCGGCAAACACTTGGTGACAAACTACTTTTAAGGCTACTTTTGTAAAGGCTTAGTTATTGGAAAAACTCTTATTTTTATGACAGACAGCGCGAATCAAGGCATTGACCGAGCTCCTCGCCGATTGTTGGTGACGGGCGGGGCTGGATTTATCGGCTCGAATTTTGTGCATCACTGGTGCAGCAGCTATCCGGGCGATCGAGTAGTCGTACTCGATGCTTTAACCTACGCCGGAAACAGACAAACCCTGGCAACTTTGGAAGGAGGCGAAAATTTTCGATTTGTGCAGGGGGATATTTGCGATCGTACCTTAGTCGATACCTTGCTCAAAGAAGAAAACATCACCACAGTCGCGCACTTTGCCGCAGAATCCCACGTTGACAGGTCAATTATCGGGCCTGCCGCCTTTGTTCAAACCAACGTTGTCGGAACCTTCACACTTTTAGAAGCCTTCCGCAAGCATTTTGAAGCCATTGATGAGGCATCTCTCAAAACCCAAATGCGCTTCCTCCACGTTTCTACCGACGAAGTTTACGGCAGTCTCAGCCCCGATGACCCAGCCTTCACAGAAACAACGGCCTACTCGCCCAACAGTCCCTACTCAGCCTCCAAAGCTGGTAGCGACCACCTCGCCCGCGCCTATTTCCACACCTACGGCGTCCCGACAATTATCACCAACTGTTCCAACAATTACGGCCCCTATCACTTCCCAGAAAAGCTCATTCCATTAATGTGCATCAATATGTTATTGGGCAAACCGCTGCCAGTATACGGCGACGGTCAAAACGTGCGAGATTGGCTCTACGTTCTCGACCACTGCCGCGCTTTAGATGTCGTTATTCACCGTGGTCAGCCTGGGGAAACCTACAATGTTGGCGGCAACAACGAGGTAAAAAATCTCGATTTAGTGAAAATGCTGTGTCAGCTAATGGACGAATTAGCTTCTGATTTACCCGCCCGTCCTTGCGAACAATTGATCGCATTTGTCAAAGACAGAGCCGGGCACGATCGGCGTTATGCTATTGATGCCACCAAAATTAAAACAGAGTTAGGTTGGACTCCCTCAGTAACCGTTGAAGAAGGTTTGCGACAGACTGTAGAATGGTACTTAGCCCATCGGGAGTGGTGGGAACCCCTGCTTTCGGAGGAATATCAAACTTACTACCGGAAAGTCTACTCTAACTAATCTCCTCCTGGACGCACCGGCTACAAAAAACCAGAACCAGTAAAAAACTGGTTTTCCAGCTCAAGAGTGCGTCCAACAAAGGTTTCTGTCTTGCCTTCAAGCTTTACATTTAAACTCTCGCCGCAGAAACCGGGTTAGAGAAAGGAAAATTTTTAGTTGAGTGCGATCGATCTGAGTTAAAAAACCTGTTTTCTTTTGTCTTTGCTCCTAACTTCAGATTTAATTAGGTGAAGGTAGATATCACACATATTTGCTCTTGTCAATCTTTGTGAAGATTTAGTGAAAAATCATCCCAAACGCATAAATTTAAGTGTTTGTAGCTGATAATTTTAATAGAGTTACAAGCTTAAGCATTTTAGAAGCTTTTAGGAAAAACAAAAAGCAGCAATGACCGAAATAAACTCGCTCAAGCACATCCAAGAACCTAAATACTGGCTGTTAGGCATCGCCTCCGGTTTGATTGCCATACACCTAACTCTGACTTCCAGAACAAACGACACTGACCTGTTCGGTACAATGTTACTGTTTTGGGGAGTCGTAGCATTTCTAATTTGGGAAAGGCACGAGTCTTTAAATTTTGAAAGCGGAATTTTCGCCAGCTTTTTTGGGACAGCGTTAATTGCTTTAATATTGCTCAAAAGTTCGTCGATATCGGGATACGACTTTTTTATCCGAGCAACGCCTTTTTTGTCTGGAATCAGTCTCGCCTTGCTGGCTTCCGGCACAAAAGGACTGAAACAATATTGGCAGGAACTTCTAATTCTTGCGTATACAGCTATTCCTCCCGGATTGATCGGAGTATTTGTTGATGTTCCAAAATTAACAGCTAAATTTTCAGCTTTCATCCTGCACTATGTAGGATTTGAAGTAGTGCGGAAAGGGGTTTTTCTAATCCTAGAAAAGGGAAGCGTGGAAGTGAATCACGGCTGTTCCGGGGTGAATGCGATGCTACAATTGTTAGGACTATCTCTGGTTTTCTTACTGATGTTTCCTACCACTACGGGTCAGAAAATGGTATTGCCATTCGTGGCAATAATTACTGCATTTGTAGTGAATGCCGCGCGAGTTGGTCTCCTGGCCGTGCTGGTATCGCTATCTCAACCCGAAGCATTTAAATACTGGCACGAAGGAAATGGTTCGGTAATATTTTCGATGATTGCTGTATTTATTTTCGGGTTATTCTGCTGGTTTGCAATTTTGAAAGACCAACCCCCAAATCAGGAAGGACAGAATTGCTAATGGCTATTACCTCTTGGAAACCACTTAGGCTTTCCCTGTTGGCTGTTACTTTGGGAGGGGTTTTGTTGGTTGCCGGAAAGTTGGTTTTCTATCCATCGGACGGCAAGAATGTGGCAACCCCGTTTGAGTTTCCCGAGTCGGTGCCTCTAGCCGATTGGAAACTAAACAAGAGCGCGCTTCTGGAAATCAAGGAAAATTCAGAATTCAAAGCTGCCAGGAAATATGAATATCAAAAAAATAGCATGGCTCTAGAAATAGAGATGCGCTATGCAGTAGACACCATTGGGGATGTGGAAGGTATGATGAGGGGACATACTGTTCTCAAGTCGTCTCCTGGTAAACTAGCATTGGCAAACACTCAAGGCGCGGGGTTTCACGGAATTTTGCAACAGCAAAATCGACTGTATTTGAGTTCGTGTATCAATCCTAATGGCAGTGCTACAGTAACTTCCCAACAGTTTAGATATAATCGAAATACTCGAGATTGGCAGCCAAACCGTATTCTGTTTTGGTTGTTGGGTAGGGGAAATATTCAAGACCGGCGCTGTTTGTGGACTCAGATGTCTGTGCCTTTGGATAAAACAAATCCAGAAGATGCCAAAAAAATTCTAGAGAATGCTTGGGTTTCTTGGTATGAGTGGTGGCAGCCGCGATTCCCCGAACCTTGACTCGATTCAGTCGATTTTAGCTTTTAGCTTTTAGCTTTTAGATTTAATCCACAGGTGAATCTGGAAGCTTGAACAAAAGTCTAAAATGTTTGACTATCCACGACTTTGGTCGGGGGCTTGTATCCGTTCTTGGGCGGCGTCAAGAGAGATTTTTCTTAACAACAACTCTGATTATTTTATGAATGACTTACAAGGCGAACAAGGTTTTTCTATCTACAGACTGCGTTGGATTGGCTACGGTCTATTAATTTTGTCTGTATTAGATACGATTGCAGTTCTTATACCAGCCAATTTTGGCAATCGCCTCTGGGAATTGCAAACGATTGGGGCTGTAGTGGAACGGGTGCCAGTTCCTTTACTGGCAATGGCGCTGATATTTTTTGGAGAAGGGTACGACCGCAGAGGTTTGGAAGACCTTTTTTTGAAGGTTTTGTCTTGGGTTTGTCTGCTGCTAGGTCTGGTTTTTCTGTTGATGCTACCTTTGGGAATTTTTGGCACTATCTACGTCAACAATCAAAACAACCAGCAAATTACTACTCAAGCAAACCAACAATTAGCTCAGTTGCAGCAGGTGGAAGAACGGCTGAATAAGGGTAGTCCTGAAGATTTAAGGAATTTAGCGGGGGAACTTACCCGTTTGGGGGTACAAGCGGATACGCAAAACCCACAGCAATTGAAAGAGCAAATTCTTTCGAGAATTACTCCGGCTAGGGAACGGTTACAGACGCAAAGTGCTGCGGTTCAGCAAAGTCAGCGCGTGGGGTTATTTAAAAATGCTGTTAAGTGGCTGCTGGGCGCGCTGATTTCTAGTGTTTTGTTTTTTACGCTGTGGCGCGGTACTGACTGGGCTCGGTAGTAGTTTTGAGTTTTGAGTTGCGAGTTTTGAGCTAGTAAGGTGCGCCTAGCGCACCCGGAGAGACTTGTTGAGGACTAAGGTGCGCCCTGCCCTGTACATGCAGCCCGCGTCTTGGTGGTTAAAAAGACCCTCAAACCCTGGAAATTTCGTTGGGGGCAGCGCTCCCTCTTCTTCTTTTCAAAAGATATTATCGGTAATAAATCTTGTTTATTGCCGATAGCCAACACCGAGAATGAGGCAAATCGGTTGTTAGCGCAGCCCTCGAAGAGGAACGCACCTTGACCAAGAAACTGGGTACAAGCCTCGCCCTTTTAGGGCGACTTTAGTTAAAACTTGTGAATAAGCGTTCCGGCCTTTCTTCACGACTGTATAATCAGAGTAGGAGGATAGAGCAAGTGTTTAACTTAACCTACGAGTACAAATTAAGACCAACGCCAGCGCAAGCAGCCATTTTTGAAGATTGGCTGGAACAGTGTCGTCGCGTTTATAACTACGCGCTGGCAGAGCGCAAGCATTGGTTTCATTCTCGTAGTTGCCAGGTTAACGCTTGCTCTATCCGCTCTGAATTTATTATTGGGGCCGAAACAAAACGACCAACTTATGCTAGTCAGTGCAAGAACTTAACCGCAGCCAGGGCAAGTATATCGGCTTTGGGTGCCGTTGCCGTACACGTTTTGCAACAAACATTGAGACGGCTTGAAAAAGCGTTTGTCAGTATGTGGGAACAAAAGCACGGTTTTCCTCGCTTTAAAAAAGCGGGAACAATGCGGTCTTTTGTCTTCCCTCAATTGGGGGTTGATCCGGTTCAGAATGGAAAAGTAAAATTACCCAAGATTGGATTGGTTAAACTTCACCAATCGCGTCCTATTCCTGATGGGGCAACTATCAAACAAGCCAGAATCGTCAAGAGAGCCAGCGGTTGGTATGTAATGCTAACCCTACAATGGGACGTGTCAGTGCCGTCGGTTATGCCACACGGCGAGGGGATTGGGATTGATGTTGGCTTAACTAATTTCATAGCAACTTCTAACGGTCTTTTAGTCAAGCGCCAAAAGTTTTTTGTTGAGGCCGAACGCAAGCTTAAATTGCTGCAACAGCGCGTCAGTCGGAAAAAGTTAGGCTCAAATAATTGGAAAAAGGCTCAGAAGAAAGTTTCTCAACTGCACGAGGACATTGCAAACTGTCGCCAAGACTGGCACTGGAAATTGTCTCACCAACTCTGTAAAGATGTGGGGATGATATTTGTTGAGGACTTGAACCTAGTAGGATTGTCTAGAGCAATACTAGGTAAACATTGCTTAGAGGCAAGCTGGGGTCAGTTCTTAACAATATTAGAGCAAACCTGTTTTAAGCATGGCGTGTACTTCCAGAAAGTAAGCGCTCATAAAACAAGTCAGATTTGTCCTAGTTGTGGTGTAGAAACGGGCAAAAAAGAATTGTCAGAGCGCACCCACACCTGCTCAAGTTGTAACTACACAACTGATAGGGATATTGCAGCAGCTCAAGTAGTTCTTATTAGAGGACTTGCAGCCGTAGGGCATACGGTCAAGATGCTTTCTGAGGGTAAATTCGTCGGAATCCCGGTGAAGGAAGAATCCTCGTACCTGATAGTCGAGGAGTGTCAAAGTGCTGGCATTGTGCAATCCACAATCTCAAATCTAAAATCTAAAATCTAAAATCCACAATCTAAAATCTAAAATCCACAATCTAAAATCTAAAATCCACAATCTAAAATCTAAAATCTAAAATCTAAAATCTAAAATCGATTGATGGTATTTTCTAGTTTGTCGGCAATGCCTTCTACCCAGTTTTCATCTTGTTTTGTATAGCTGCGGGGCGCGTTAGCACCTAAGATTAAAACGCCTTGGGTGCCGATAGGTTGACAGATGACTCCTTGAGTATTTTCTGGCAAATAGTCAAATTCAATTTTGCCGGGATAAATATTGAGATTTACTAAATAAACTGGTTTATTTTTGTCGAGCACTCGCTGCAAAATCGGCCCCGGTTTGACTTCGGGATTGATGCCTAAAATACCGCGCCGCAATAGGACTTTTCCCTGATACACAATTACGATCGACCTTGTGGCGGTATTTGTCAACAGCAAACGCGACGCCCAGGCTAATTCTATTTTCACAGCCTCCGGCAAATCCGGCGCAAATTCAAAACCTTCTTCGCCGATAAGTTTTACGGAATCGGGCGATCGCGCTTGCACCTGCTGCCACAGCAAACCTGTTAAAATCAGCAAAGCGCTGATAATTACTCCCAAAGCGTCCGATCGAGCTTGAGAATCTGTAATTTGCTCTGTCAGCAACCGGTTTACCATTAGCAGCGTACCTGCTAACCCTCCTGCAACTAAGGGCAATTGCCGCAAAACTTTATTGGGATCAGATTTAGTCATTAGTCATTAGTCATTAGTCATTAGTCATTAGTCATTAGTCATTGGTAATTGGTAGTTGGTAATTTAAGTAATGCCAACTGCCAACTGCCAACTGACTTTATCCTACTTCCCCAATTTCGACAATTCGCTGGAAGAGATAGCCGGTGCCGCGGGCGGTGAGAATTAATTCGGGATTGCTGGGGTCGTCTTCCAACTTTGCCCTCAGCCGCGAGATGTGAACGTCCACTACGCGGGTGTCTACGTGGCGTTCTGGCGTGTATCCCCAGACTTCCTGCAAAATTTCCGATCGCGAAAAAGGCTCTCCAGAACGGCTGACAAGCAGTTCTAACAGGCTGAATTCCATGCCCGTGAGGCGAATTCGTTCGTCGCCTTTGTAAACTTGGCGCTTGTTGGTGTCAATCCTAATGTTGGTGACGTGGATGACTCCAGAACTGGGAATTCCCGATGCGCCGTTTTTGTCAACCCGGCGCAATACCGAACGGATACGGGCTTCTAGTTCTTTGGGAGAGAAAGGTTTGACGACGTAATCGTCGGCGCCCAATTCTAAACCGGTGATGCGATCGGCTACGTCTCCCAAAGCAGTTAGCATGATGATGGGTACGTCTGACTCTTTTCGCAACTCCTGACAGACGCCGTAACCGTCTAGCTTCGGCATCATCACGTCCAAAACCACTAAGTCGGGTTCGGTGTTGCGGAATGTTTCGAGAGCTTCTTCGCCGTCAGCAGCGGTGACGACATCGTAGCCAATCATGGAAAGGCGAGTCTCCAGAATGCGGCGGATACTGGCTTCGTCATCGACTACCAGAATTTTTTCTTTATGGTTTTCCAAGTTACCGAGCACTCCTTAAGTTACATTTCAGATAATGTTATTTTTTTGTACCCTATCATAGAGGACACAAATTGAATCATGGGCGGCGATCGGTCTGAAAGCTTGATAATTGCTTTAAATCAGACTTTTCTAAATGTTAGGGTGACTATTTATCATAGTAAACAATGCCTAAGCCTCGAATACAATATATTTGTCGGGAATGCGGGTATGATTCACCACAATATTTTGGCAGATGTCCTAGCTGTCAGAAGTGGGATTCTTTTGACGAGCAGTTAGAACAACCTACTGCTGGTGTGCCGCGGGCTGGTTTAACTGGGGTGACAACTAAGACAGTGGGCGGTTCGCCCCCTGATAAGTCGAAGGGTCAACCAAGGGTATCTTTCAGATTATCGCAGATTGCTGACCAAACTCAGTCTCGCTGGCCTTCTGGTTACGGGGAACTCGATCGAGTTTTGGGAGGCGGGATTGTTCCGGGCTCGCTGGTGTTGATTGGGGGGGAACCGGGAATCGGGAAATCGACGCTGCTGTTGCAGGTGGCGAATATGTTGGCCCGCAAGGATCGGATACTGTATGTCAGTGCGGAGGAGTCCGGCCAGCAGGTGAAGTTGCGATCGCAGCGTTTGGGGGTGGCTAATCCGGTTGAATTGTCAAGCAACGGCGGGCATAAATCTGGCAGTAACGGGGAAGCTAAAAAGGATTCGGAGGACAATTCAGCGGAGAATTTCTATTTGCTTCCAGAGACGGATTTAGAAGTTGTTTTGCGGGAGTTGGAAGCGCTGAAACCGAATGTGGCGGTGATTGACAGCATCCAAACTATTTATTTTGCTAGTTTAACATCGGCGCCCGGTTCGGTGGCTCAGGTGCGGGAATGTACATCTGCTTTGATGCAGGTGGCGAAAAGGGAAAATATTACTTTATTTATTGTCGGTCACGTTACGAAAGATGGAGCTTTGGCGGGGCCGAGGGTTTTGGAACATTTGGTAGATACTGTACTGTATTTTGAGGGCGATCGCTTTGCTTCTCATCGACTTTTGCGATCGATGAAAAACCGTTTTGGCGCGACTCACGAAATCGGTGTTTTTGAAATGGTAGCCAACGGTTTGCGAGAAGTAGATAATCCGTCGGAGTTATTTTTAGGCAATAGAGATGAATTTTCTCCGGGTACTTCGACGACTGTTACTTGCGAAGGAACTCGACCGATTTTAGTGGAGATTCAAGCATTAGTCAGCCCTGCAAGTTTCGGTTCGCCGCGCCGCACTACTACTGGCGTGGACAATGCTAGATTGCAGCAAATTTTAGCTGTTTTGGAGAAAAGGGTGGGGATTCCTTTATCTAAATTAGATGTGATTTTGGCGACGGTGGGTGGGTTGAAGGTGGATGAACCGGCGGCGGATTTGGCAGTTGCGATCGCCGTTGTGGCCAGTTTTCGCGATCGGGTGGTTGATGCGCGCACTGTTTTGCTTGGGGAAGTGGGTTTGGGGGGACAGGTGCGGCCGGTTTCCCAATTAGAGTTGCGGCTGAGGGAAGCGGCGAAATTGGGTTTCAAAAGGGCGATTATTCCTAAGAATCAACCGGTGCCGGAGTTGGGGATGGAGATTATTCCGGTGGCGAAGGTAATTGATGCAATAATTGCAGCGATTCCTGCTACTCCGGCTCAGTTGCAGTCTGGTGATATGGAATTACAGTCTGTTGATTTGGAGGAAGAGGATTTGTTTAATTGAGTTAGAATTGTGATGTTATAAATTGATAGTAAGGAGGCACGAAATATGTATCAAGTAGACATTATTGAGGCTAAAGAAAAACTTCTGGAATTAATCGAAGTGGCGATGAGAGGCGAAGAAGTGGCGATTACTCAAGATAACCAGCCTGTTGTAAAATGGGTAGGAATACCGCCAGCTAATAAGAAGCGCTGGTCATCCAAAGCTGGGAGTGCTAAAGGAATGGTTTGGATGTCCGATGATTTTGACGAACCGCTAGAAGAGTTTAAGGAGTACATGGAATCAGGTTGTTGTTGGACACTCATGCCTTTATTTTGATGCTGATGCGCGGCTGTGGTGAATTAAGTTAGTGCAAAAATAAAGAGGCAAAAAGGAGGTAATAGCAACGTGAGCGTTAGATTACATCCCCATGCTCGATCGCGATTGATTGAGCGAGGTGCAACTGAGGCAGAAGTAATTGCTACTGTTGAAAGTGGCACAACTTTTCCGGCTCAATTTGGCAGAACCAGATTTAGGCGTAACTTTTCCTTCAATGCTGAGTGGCAGGGAAAAGTTTATGCTATGAAGAAAGTAGAGGCGATCGCAGCTAAGGAAGACGAAGACTGGATGATGAGCGCTGTAATTGTCAATTTTTTTTAGCAGGAGGTTCCCGTGAAACTGACTTACGATCCGAGATACAACGTAGCTTATATATACCTGCAAGAAAAAACCGCACAGGTAAAAACTATCCAGGTTAGCGAGCAAATGAATGTGGATATTGCCCCAGACGGTACTATTTATGGAATTGAATTACTTAATGCCAATCAACAATTAGGGGCGGATAGTCAAGGAAAACTGATTGTTGTCAACGAAGCTTGGGGAGAATCTTCCGAGATTCAGCTTGCACTTTAATGGCATTGAAAACAATCAGTAAAAATGTGGTTGCTGGATGAATGCTAGGAGTAATATCAAATGCTTCAAACTAACTGGCAATGCGTACACACCCTTCACGGACATTCAAGCTCGGTAACTTCTGTTGTCATCACTCCAGACGGACAGACTGTAGTTAGCGGAAGTTCTGATAGCACAATTAAGCTGTGGAACCTCAACACAGGGCAAGAAATTCACACTTTATCGGGACATTCACAAGGGGTTACATCCATTGCCCTCGCCCCTGATGGACAAACTCTTGCTAGTGGCAGTAAGGACAAAACTATCAAGCTTTGGAATCTCAGCACTAAAGAGGAAATTTACACCATCACCGGACATTCAGACATAATTACTTCTGTAGTTATCAGCCCCGACGGGAAGACTCTGGCAAGTGCCAGTGAAGACACAACTATCAAACTTTGGAACCTTAGAAATGGAGAAGAAATTCGGACTTTAAAGTGGCCAGTAGAAGTATTTTATAGTTTGGCTATTTTATTCAGCCCTGACGGAAAGATTCTACTTAGTAGCAGTGCAGATGATTATGTTTCTCTAAGTGCAGTAGCTTTTAATTTAACCACTGGAGATGAAATCTGGACCAAGAATTGGCAGGAGGGTATGGGTACTGTTTATGCGATCGCTGTTAGCCCCGATGGAGAAACTTTTGCGACTTTGCACTGTGTGGGAACTATTAAGCTGTGGAATCTCTACACGGGAATAGAAATCTATACTCTTGCGAAAAATTCAATGGGGGACTTCTGCTTAGCTTTTAGCCCTGATGGGAAAATTTTAGCAAGTGGCGGGTGGGATTCTGGCAGCGAAGAGGATAGTACGGAACCTGGTATTATCGAACTTTGGAATCTCGATACCAGAGATAAAATTTGCAGTCTCTTGGGGCATTCATGGGGAGTTTACTCTGTGGCTTTTAGCCCGGATGGGCAGACTCTGGTTAGTGGAAGTGATGAAAATACTATCAAGATTTGGCAAAGAGATTTATAAGCACGGGAAATTTTGTATAATTTTTAATTGGCCTTTTAACTGAAAAATGAACCAGAGAAAAAAACAGCGTAAAAATCAGTGGTTAAATGAACTAAACGACATCATTCGAGGTGCATCGGGTGGCTTTTTGTTCGGGATTCCGCTGCTTTATACGATGGAGGTTTGGTGGATTGGTTCGTATACTAAACCAGCGGAAATGTCGATCGCGATCGCAACTACCTTTATCGTCGTTTTCTTGCTGACTCGCACAGAAGGTTTTCGCAAAACTAAGGACATCCGCTGGCTAGATGCTGCAATCGATACCGTAGAAGCGATCGCCATTGGCATTGTCTGCGCGGCTTTTGTCCTGTTTTTGCTCAGGGAAATTACTCCGGAGACTCCGCTGCAAGAAACTTTGGGGAAAATCATCTTTGAAGGCCTGCCGTTTGCGTTAGGAGTAGCCCTGGCCAACGGTTTCTTGAGTGGCGATCGCTATCAAAGTTCCGACAGCGACAGCGAACCTAATATTAACCCAACTTTAGCAGATATCGGCGCTACTTTAATCGGCGCGATGATCATTGCTTTCAACATCGCCCCAACAGACGAAATTCCCATGCTAGCGGCAGGTATTTCGCCACCTAGGCAATTAGCAATTATCGCCGCTTCGCTGCTAATTTCCTACGGTATTGTATTTGTAGCCGGCTTTACTTATCAAGCAAAACGGCAGCAGCAGCAAGGGATTTTTCAGCGTCCCCTCAGCGAAACTGTCATGGCCTATTTAGTGTCCCTGGCGGCTTCTGCATTTATGATGTTTTTCTTCCACAAACTTACTTTTGACGACCCGTGGTCGATTTGGTTGAACTATACGTTAGTATTGGGATTGCCGGCGGCTGTTGGCGGCGCGGCGGGGCGGTTGGCGGTATGAGTGAAAGTAATAACGAACCGCAACCAAAAAGATCTCCTGCTGAATGGGTGACATTTGCGATCGCCTGTTCGATCCTTTCTATCCTCATCGGACTCGTACTCTACAACTGGGTGACTAAAAAGCAGGAACCTCCGGTTATTTCTGTCACTCGGAACACGCCTGTTCGCGAAACTCAAGGGCAATTTTACGTGCCGTTTGCAGTAACTAATACGGGCGGCGAAACAGCCGAATCAGTGCAAATTATTGCCGAATTGCGCGTCAATGGTGAAGTTGTAGAATCCGGCGATCAACAAATTGATTTTTTGTCAAGCGGTGAAACTCAAGAAGGAGCTTTTATTTTCAGCCGTAACCCCAGTCAAGGTGAGTTGATTGTGCGATCGAGCAGTTACAAACTGCCTTAACACAGATAAAAATCGGCGGTTAAAACCTTTTCACCTCTGTGAACTCTTCCTCTTCCTACCCTACCCTTCACCGAACCCCTGCGGGGAACGGAAATGGCTTCGCCGAACGCGCATGAAAGCGTCTTCGCGGTTCGTTCAATCTCAAAACCCCCTTGCGCGTTGGCATTTATTGCTATATATTCCGCGCAGGCGCGATTTCAATCACTTTGGAATTACGATCGAGCTAACGCTTCACGAGATTGTGTTCCCACTTCCAAACACAGCTAGAAATCAAATTTGTGCAGATATGAGCGGTAATTGGCACTAACAAATTCCCAGTAGCTAAAACGCTGTAACCCAACAGCAATCCGACAGCCGTTGCCCAAACAGCATAAGGCCACTGATCCATGCCTCCCAAGTGCAGAATACCGAAACAAAAACTCGATAAAACTAAACTGGTAACATTCAGTCCTAAAGCAGACAGCATCACGCCTCGGAATAGCAATTCTTCGCTAAGTCCCGGTAGCAGTCCCAGCCAAATTAAATCCGGCCAAAACAAAGGTTTTAGCACTACTTCCAAGTAAACATCCGCACTCCGGCGATAACCCGGCCAGAGTTGATAAACGATCGCACTGCCGCCTGTAATTGCCAATCCGATCGCACATCCGTTGAGCAAGTCGATTCCTATCAATTTGACTGGCAAAAGCGATACCGATCCAAATAGCAACCACAATTTAGCTACCGCCAGCAACATAATTGCTGTCACGCCCATTGCTACTAAAACTTGGGTGCGCGTCAAGGGTTCAATTTCAGGGTTTTCGGGAATTTTTTCTGCCACTTAATCACTTTTATATTTGAGGTTTGAGATTTTAGATTTGTTTTGTTGAGTCAGACAAACAACGCAGGGAGGAGATGTCTGCACCCAAGGAAGCTGGACTGATGCCGGCTCGCAAAGCGACCAAAACTCCGATCGCCTCTAAATATGAGTTTACCTGCAAAGCTTTGATTCCGAGTTTTTCTGGAGTCGCCTGCATCTGGGTTTTGTTGTCCCCGACAGCGATGATTTGTACGGACGATCGCCCGCTCAAACTCAGAATAGCACTGCCACCGCAGGCTGTGGCGGGTATCACCACCGCATCGACTCGATCTGCCCACAAACCCTGGGACTCGAAATCTCGCCTGTTTGCATAGAATTTCTCTCTTGTGGGGAGTAGGGGTTGGGCAAGATGCCCGCCCAATACCTGCCTGCGGGCATCTTGCCCGCCCAATACCTGCGACAGGCAAGATGCCTGTCCCACAGCAGGAGTGACAAACTGTGACAGGCAAGATGCCTGTCCCACAGTAGGAGTGACAAATTGGGGAGCTTTGCCCAGGCCCGCAAGCACGCAAGGTAGGAAAGTATAGCCGATTTCCTCAGCGGCCGATCGCGGGGACAGGTGCGGATCGAGGGGAAGTGCAGACAGGGCGGGGGCGTGGGCGCAGGGGATTTTAAACGTCCTGACGACGAGGTGGCTGATCACAGCTTCGGCGCCGGCGAGGGGGTCAACTCCTTTGCCGCGGCGGTAGTTTTCGAGGGCGAGGCTGCCTTCATCGTCGGGAAATCTCGCTACAACTGCGATCGCCTCTACTCTTGCTTGTTTGATTAATTTTTCTGCAGCGCGCAATAAACTGTCGGGATTGCCGATCGTCCCCCAGGATGCCCCGGAGTCAGAAATACGCAATTCTACTTGCAGGGGGCGATCGGTTAAAACACAATCAGTTATATTCAAACCCAATGTAGCTCTCGCTGCATCAACGGCTTGCAAGTGGCGCAACTGCAAGTCTGGTTCGATCGCGGAATCTAGGATTAAGCCGATACGATTTTGATGTACCGGTTGCAGTCCCCAGCATCCGGCAGCAAATTTGTCAAGGGCGTAACCTTCAACGTAGAGAGCGTTAGGTATCGGCCAATAAAGTTGAGCGCCGTTGAGGACGTTGGGGTGAGTGATCAGGGTGTCTGAAATTTGGGCGATCGCCCTAGCCACCGGCAGCGCATCTCCTGCAAACCCACCAATCGATGCTCCAACGCCTGTGGGGACTATCAAAACCACTGTCAAAGGGCGGGGGTTCACGGTGTTGCGGGGGATGCTTCCACGAGCACGTAGCCTTCTACCACAGCCTTTTGCCGATCGACATCCACGTCTGTGACTGCCCACCGCAGGGGTTCGCCGTACTTTTGCAGTTCAATTTCAATAGCCGAGTGCAGTTGCTCGGCGGTATCGTGGAGGTCAACTTCTGCGGAAATGAAATGGGTGGTCATAGGGCGATCCATAGTGGTTTTACCGCTAACGGTACTTAGGTCAATTTTAGCTTAGTGCTAGGATTTACCGAATTGGCGATCGTACACAATGTCTTCTTTTTCTGTTTCTATCTTCAAGTTCGATCGGGGATAAGCAACACACAGCAACACATAACCTTCTGCCTGAAGATCGGGACTAACGCCCATACCATCAGCTTGATCGACCTTACCTTCAATAATTTTACCAGCACAGGTAGTACAAACCCCCGCATTGCAAGAACTCGGCAACTCAATGCCGGCGTCGTTAGCGGCGCGGAGAATTTGTTTATCTTCGGGTACTTCTACGGTATAGGTAGAGCCTTGGTGGATCAATTCAACAGTGTAAGTCTTAGACATATTTCAATTATTGGTTTTAATTCCCCAATTGGAATTTACGCTAGATTTGGAAACAAAGCAATCAGTATTTTACCGCTGTTTGTGCTTTTGT
Source organism: Microcoleus sp. B4-C1 (assembly GCF_036705285.1). Taxonomy (NCBI): domain Bacteria; kingdom Bacillati; phylum Cyanobacteriota; class Cyanophyceae; order Oscillatoriales; family Microcoleaceae; genus Microcoleus; species Microcoleus sp. B4-C1. The sequence continues at coordinate 60,961 of NZ_JAUBUC010000014.1, forward strand.
GCAAATTTACAACTGCTGTTTTTATTAATAATTTTTTTTATTAATTGGCTGGGCGAGCGATCGGCATTTTGTCAATGACTTTTTCACAAATTATTACACACCTCACGGCGGAACTCTGCCACAAAGCACTTATACCTAATTAATTTTTTGCCTTCAAGCCAACAACTCATCAACCGCAACACTAAAACCCGGCAGCACTAGCTGAGTGCTGACTGTAGAGCCCAGGTTAAAAGTTAACTTTTGAGTTTGAGTCATTATCAATATCCAGCGACTTTCTGGAAAAACAATCCAAGCTTCCAGACAACCCGAATCTAAATATTCTTGTGCTTTCAGAAATATTTCTTCCGCAATATCAGTAGGAGAAACTATTTCAGCAATTAACGGCGGACTTTGAGGCAAAGTAGGAACATCACCATATTGTGAGACTAATTCAGGAGTCAGATAAGCTACATCAGCACGGCGCACTCGCCTGTTAGTACGACAAGGAACTTCGACATAAACTTCGCCGCCTTGTCCGCTAGATATCTTATAACTTCTCCAACAATAATCTAGTCTAGATTGGATACGACTGTGTTTTACCGTCATGCCATTTTTCTCCGCGATTTGCCCGTCCACCCATTCCATATCGTCGGGGGGATTAGCCATGAAGTCTTCTAGAGAAACATTTTCTGATAAAACGGCAGCCATTACCATAGCCATTTACTCTCTTTTGCAGAATTCACTCATATTGTAGCAATCAATTGGTAATGGGTAATTGGGAATTGGTAATGGGTAATTGGGAATTGGAACTAACAAATAACCTATGCCCTATGCCCTATGCCCTATGCCCCATGCCCTATGCCCAATACCCAATTTACTCAATATTAATTTGATTGGGAGGTTTAGGTTGATCCGGTTTCTCATCCTTCAAAGTTTTACGCCCAGAACTAGCATAATCCTTATAAAAATCCACAAACATCCTTGTCAACTGCTGCAAAGAAAGTTGTTCCCCATTAATTTGAGCTTTCATATAAGCTTTAAGCACTTCAATGTAAGCCAAACCGAGGGCAAGCGTGAGAGTTGCTGCAGTTGCACCGGAGATAGCACCGCCGACAACAGTACCCGCACCAGGAATCATTTTAATCAAATTAGTAACAATACTTCTGCCAACAGCAGTAACTCCCCCAGCGCCGCTAATAGCAGACAGCATCGCCGAAATAAACCCCTTATCAAAGGGCATTCCAAAAATCACAGTAATATTAGCAATCATTGCCGTTTGCATGGTCATCAAAATCGGCGCATCAGCAAACGGTACAGGAGTCGCACCGACAATTGCAGAACCTGCAACATAAGCACTTAGATACTTAAATGCCATATCGGATTTGAGCGCAATATTTGCAATTTGTTCTTTAACAAAAGCTTTTTTAGCTACTTCCGGCAGCAGTTGAAAAGTTGCATCTACCAACTTATCTAAACCGTGAGATTTTACTGTATAATCATCATCAATTTCTTCCGGTTCAGCCATCACAGGGATGATTTGACTGACTGGCAAATTCATGTGTTCCAGTTGCTTGAAAAACTCGCTGGGCTTTTTAGATGTAGTTTGAGTCAAAACTAAAATCACTGGTACATCTTTGACTTCCATTTCTTTTAGCCAGTTGTCCTCCACAGATTCTATTCTATTTGCACCGTGATTGATGCAGTACCAGATGACGTGAATGTGTTCTTTGGGGTGCAGGAGTCTTTGGTCTTCAATTAGTTTAGCAACGTTTAATTGAATAACTTTAATTTGTTCGGCGTTGAGTTCGAGTCCGGGAGTATCGTAGACTGTAATTGGGCAATTCGGTTTGGTATATTGGCGAATGCCTTGAGTGATGGGGCGGCCGACTCCGGTTTCTGCTAAGCGTTGGCGAAAAACGGAATTTATTAGGGTACTTTTGCCGACGCCGGTTTTGCCGATGACTAAAACATTGCACTGTCCCACTTGGTTTTCTGCGTCTTTGAAGGCGTAGTAACTTCTATTTAAAAGCTCGTCTAAGGAAAAGTCGTCTGACATGGCGGTTTGCTCCGATAATGGTGGGATATCGAATCTGGATTAAATACCACCGAATAGAATTCGGAGGCTCTATAAACCAAGTCCGAGCTGAGGGGGACAGGGGAGTATTAAATATATTGTAGCAATTTGATTTCAGAAGCACTGGAAAGGATATCTGATTTAATTATTCAATATTTTCAGGATTTTCAGGCGGCTCGCTGTCAGGCGGTAAAAAATCAGGATTAAGAACTTCTTCTCCAGTAAATGGAGACTCTGGGGGAAATATCGCAATAGATAAACCTGTTTCATCTGCGGCTAATTCCCTAGCATCTTGATAAGATTCATTAAAAATCTCTTCAAAAAAACGATATAAACTTGGACTTGTTTTGAAGGTATCTCGGATGCGTTTACGATGTTCACGAATGGTGTACACCCAACTCTTTGTTCGTTTTTCTGGCTGATGTTTATACTTAAGTAAGTGCATTAAAAGTACCCTCAAATTACTTTTTAAAGCATTTTTATCGCTTCTCCCCATACTTTCCAGTTCCTCTAGTAAGTTCTCTAAATCTATTTCAGAAAACTTTCCCTCTTTTAATAAGTTGATGGTTGTCTGTAACCACAGATAAAAATCCTGTTCATAAAGGGATGTTATTGCAGTTGTTATTGATTGGATAGTTGTCATTTTGTTTGACTCCATTTCTTGGTCATCAACCTAAGAATATTGTAGTAGTTGCGTAGCCCTTCGACGGAGTTTATCCTGCCCTTCGACTACGCTCAGGAACCGCGTAGTCGAAGGGCTCAGGAACCGCGACAGCGAACCCTCCGCTAAATGCTCCGCCCAACAAATCCCAGAAATTGTTGGGTTTCGTAAACTCAACCCAACCTACTGAGTTTCGGATTTCATAATTTAGTTTAAGCTAGCAAGCGATCGACATCAATGCTAAAACCGATCAGGATTTGTTGGGTGCTGGCGGTATCGCCGGATCGAAATGTCAATATTTGATTTTGAGTCATGACAAATATTAAATGACTTTCGGGAAAAACTAGCCAAACTTCCTGACAGCTAGATTCTAAATATTCCTGTGCTTTGAGAAAGACATCTTCAGCGATATCGGTGGGGGAAACTATTTCGGCAATTAGGGGGAAACTTTGGGGTAAAGTGGCAAGATTGCCAAATTGTGCAACTAATTCGGGTGTGAGATAAGCGACATCGGGGCGGCGAATTTGTTGGTTAGTGCGGCAAGGTGGTGAAATATAAACTTCTCCTCCTTGTTTGCTGGAAATCATGTAATTAGCCCAAGCACAACCCAGGCTTGATTGAATTTTACCATGCTTGAGCGTGGCTCCATTTTTCTCCACAAGTTGTCCGTCCACCCATTCCATCTGGTCGGGGGGATGAGCCATGAACTCTTCTAGAGTAAAATGCTTCTGTGCGGCAGTAGCAGTGACCATAGTCATTTCCTCGTTTTTACAAATCGGTTTCAGAACTTGCCTGTATGATGTTCGATCAAACCTTCACCAATGGCGCAAACTCCTCTAACTTCACTTGTAAGTCATCCACCAGCATTAAACGATACCTTTCGGTAGTTTTCAACTTGTGGAAAACATAACTAGCAAACTCATCTCGCCACTTTTTTCTCTCAAGTTCATTCGAGATGTTCAGCGCTCTGATTGATAGGTTGTAAGGGTATTCTTCAAAGTTGAACTCTTTATCATTTTCAAAATCATGCTTTCCTACTGTAAGAGTGATTGTTGAGTCACGAAACTCATACCAGTGGTCAATGCCATCAGAAACCAGCTCTAATTTAAGAGCCAATATAAACTCTAATTCTTTGATTAAATGTTCGATGTCCTGTGGAAAGTCTACAAAAATATCTAGTGTGCGAGACATAAAAAACCTCCTTTATTGAAACTCATCTCAAGGAGTTACCTGCACTTTTAACATCTCCCAAGTTTCTCGTTCCATGTTCAAAATATTTCCCACTTCTTGCAATAGTTCATAAGCCTTTAAATCAATGGAAATTTCTTCTTCAAGGAGAATATCGCACAAAGTCTCTAACGCCAAATTCCACTCGCCCGCATTGATGTAAGATTGAAGGAATTCTATTTGAGCGCCCGAAAAAACTTCCTTAAGTTGGGCAAGGACTTCATTAAGTTTCTTTACCACAATTTTATAGTCAAACATGAGTCTATCTCCTTAATTATTACGGGTTGGGCGATATATTAGTCGGAAAAGCTGTGATGACACCTCTGCCATCTGGTTCTACAATTACCCTTATGTTAACACCATCTCTAGTTCCATCAATCTGCCATTTCACTGGATTTCCTGTCTTAGTGTATTTAGCACCCGCCTTTCCATTTTGCTGGAACCAGATAGAATTAGGGTCTTGAATCACCTCCGAAATATAATTCATTATCTGCTCGTCGCTCCAGCGCGGGGGAAATTCACTTTTACCAGAAATTCCTCTACCAGGGCCGTGACCGCCTCCTGTTGTGTCACTATCGAGAATGTGTGTCCGTTGCTGAGGGTTGATTTGAGATAGATTGTTGACATCAACTCCACTGGGAATATTGCCTGAAGAATAGTTGCTCATAGAAGGAGTTACTTAAACTTTAGCAAAGACTTAAGATAAGTATAAATTAATTCTTTTTTCCAAAGTATATGTTCATAATCAATGGTCATAGGATGGATGGTAACATTGACCCCGTTTTCTTGAGATTGAAGTCGATTTATTTGGTGCTGACATTTAGCATAAGTATCTCTAGGTACATAAAATTTGACTTCACCTCCTCCATTTTCCTGAAGATAGTTAACATATTTCTTGGCTGCTGTCTTAATGCCATTAATGGAACTAGGTTTATAGGCTTTTGCATCACAAATTAAACGGTGAGATGTTAGATAAAAATCTGGTTTACAGTAATCTTTGCCATTTTCAAAATTAAGTTTAGGTTTGATTCGTAAACTTGACAGAAGATTCTCTGTATCGTCAGAATCTAACAGCATTTTTAATAAGGCTAATTCTCCTTGATCGCCTTGTAGTTGCGTACTCGGTTTTTTTTGATAATAGTCACTGGCGGGATTTTGGGTTAAATCAGTGAGTCTTTCTGTCGCGTTGGGATTTTCATATAACATCCAAGAATCACCCGGAAGGTTAGCGAGTTCGAGGGCTAGCCATGTGGGTACACCTGATGCAATAGCTGTTGTCAAAAAAATCTCGCTTTTGGCGATCGCATCTTGAATAGAAGTATCATTAACAGTCGTATTAGCCAATTTAGTTGTTGGATGAGTGATTGAAGACAAAAAACTTTGATTCCTCATCGTACCAAAACCCCACCGGCTTTGTATCTCTTCCAATTCCTCTCTTAAACGTTCAACTTGACTTAAGTTTTCCTCACACATTTCTAGTAGAGTCGAAAACTGCCACCCTAACTCAGAAGCATAACACTCAGAGAGTCGATCGGCGCAAGCACGAACTTCATCCATCGCTTCTAGTAGTTGGGCGATTTTACTCCGCCATTGTTCGATGTCGTCTCTGAGTGTCATATTTTACTCCTTAACCCCAACGGGATTTAATTCCTTCAAGCATTTCCATCGCTGTTCTGAGTTCGCTAGATACCTCCTCAGTGCCATCCATTAAACTTGATAATTTGTTGCTTAATTCATCCGTTCCCGTCTCACCAATAGTTGCTGATGAGCTACTAACTTCTTCGAGAGACTCTACTATTCTGTTAATCATGGATTGGAATTCTTCAATTTCAGCTTTGAGACTCATTTAGATACCTCGATCATAGATAAAAACATTTTACGATTTAGTAGCTAGATAACGCCATAGCGTATCTTCTACTAAGACTTTCTTGCCTACAGGAACTTGAATATAAGGAGTATTTACATAATTATTGTCATCACCTCCAACTAGCATTAAAACAGCCCGACCACGAGCTTCTTTTGAGATTTTCGCAGCTTGGCTAGTTTCTATAATAGCTTCACTGGCTGCTAAACTTACTCGGAAAACGACTTTTTCTTCGCAGGATTCAAGCACCTGTGGTGTAATGATAGTAGTTGATGGTTTTTGAGTGCAGTAAATGACGTGAAGACCGCATTTACGTCCCTTACGCGCATACTCAATTAATCTCGTCTGAATCGTTTCTTTTAATTTACTGGGCGCAAGTGCTATGTCTGCTGCTTCATCAATAATCCAAAGCGTGCGCTGAATCTCAACCCCCTCTTCTCTTAACTGTTGAATATTCTGGACTTCAGCTTCTTTCAGTAACTTGATACGTCTTTGATACTCCTCAGTATGAATTTTTTCAACTAATTTTTGACATTCTTCTACGGTTGTGATAATTTCCACATTATCTGGGAAGTGCTTTGCCAAAAAGTTAAAGTCAACTCCGGCAAAATCGGCAATATAGATTTTTCCTGTGGGATTACCATAGAGAAACTGGAAAATTACCCAATTCAGAAAGTTAGTTTTACCTGCACCTGGTACGCCAGCAACTAAGCGATGAGGTGTTTCTCCCCAGCTTGATATTACCGGATTTCCTTCGTCATTAACGCCGACTATGTAGCAATCTCGGTAAGTCTCATAATCCTGTTCCAGAAGACTTTTGTAATAAGTGAATAAGTCTTCAGCATTAGCAACGGGCAAGATTTTTTCTGTCATACTTTCAATAGTAATTTCTTGGGAAACTGCAATGCGGAAAAATCCAGTGATTTCTTGAGCACTCGCTAACCGATGCAATGGTTTCAGATCAACTATCCGAGATGGTGGCGGAGTTGATGACAACTTCGCTAAAGCTGAACCGCCTAACACTGCATCATAGGGTTTTGGTAGATTTTGATTGGGTTCCGAATTGATGTCACCTGTCAACAATGGTGCGTTGGGAGCACTGAATGATGGTTTATCTGGGAGATTTCCAGAAGAGTTACTGAGTTTTTTTATACCTTTTTTTTGTGGTTCTATGGCATTTTTAATTAACATTTGATCAATGTCTTTTTGCCAGCCTTCCCACTCAATGGCGGTGGAAATTTCTACTTTTTTTGTGGCTTCCAAGCTTTCGGAAAATGCGGGGTTGCTTTTGTTGACTTTGACAATTCGGGGTTGTTTACCGTGAGGGATTTCTTTGGTGGCGTGCTCGATGAGGGTACTGAGGACGACGGAAGCATCGCCCCAATTTTCTGCTAAGGCTTTGATACTATATTGGAATAAGTCACTGCTGGGATATGATTGTTGGTATTTTTGATAGAGTGCTAATGTCACAGATAGAAGGTTGTCTTTTGTGCCGCTGGCGTTGATTTTTTCTAATTGAGCGAGCATTTGGTTGATGGCATTTACCCAGGATTTTTGATTGGGGTTGTCATGGGTTTGGAGGGTGATTTCTAAAATTAGCTTGCTGTCTAAGCGGTGGATGACATCGCAGACTGCTGACATATCATTGGTGGGATTGGCCTCGAAGAGGTGAGGTAGGTAGTAATTTTGGGGTTCGATTAATTCCTCATGTTTGAGTATTTCGCCAATAATTTGCACCCAGTCTAAGTTTTGGCAGATGCTAAGGTTGGGTTGAGGGGTGAGGGTGAAGAATTCGCTTAATTTGCCTTTGGTGAGGAGGCTAAGGATTTGTTGGGAATTTTCTTCGGTTTGGGTATTGTGGGGTTGATTGATTAGGAGGTATGTTTTGAGTTTGGGGGATTGATTCGGGTCATAGATGTAGCGGAGGGAAATTGTTAGGTTGGTACCGAGGCGGCGGATTAGCTGTTGTTGGGTTTGTTGGAGGCTCTTACGGAGTTCAGTTGGGCGAGTGTTATCGTGAATAGTCCGCTTAGGAGCAATTTCTAAGCCCAGAAGATATGATTGATTATTTATTCTTGCCATTGAGTATTTAACTTGTAGAGAATAGACTGTATGTTTTCAATTGTTTTCTCAAATTCTTTTTTCCTTGTCTGGTGTTCTTTTTTCGCTGCCTGGTGTTTTTTGAAACATCGTTGATATATTTTGACCATTATTCCTAGATTTATCACTATTAATAATGTGGCAAACCATGACCATTGATGGTTAGCAAAAAAAATAACAACTATAGTCCATAACATAATAATATCTACTATTAATAATATCACCAATAATGATTTTTCATGGTCTGGTAATTCGTCAAAATCAAATAAATTAGATGAATAATAATCATAATAAGATAAATCATAAGATGAATCATAATCTAATAATCCTCTTTGTGCAGTTTCGTCTTTTTTTGCTTCAATTGCGAATCTTAGTAAATAAACGTTTATTGATTTTAAATCTCTTTTAATTTGGCAGATTTGGTTATAAGTATAAGAAATTGTACTGGAAAGTACAATGCTTTGGTCGAGAATACACAGTTTTTCAGGAATAGGAAAAGGCCAAACATATGTATTTTTTACCTTTGAATTATAGGAAGTAATATTGCCTCTTTCGTCTATATAATAATGATACATAATTTGGTAACTATTTCTTTCACTCATCAAATCAATTGTTTCGTTTATCAAAGCTTGATTATATTGAACTTTTCTTTGTTCTAGTTCAGTTTCAGAAATTTGATATCTTAAGACTTGTAACCAACTTTCAATCGCTGACACGTATTCATCCTGCTTATTTTCCAAAAATTGTTTCAACACTGAGCCTGATCGCCCGTATCGTCGCGCTAGTGATTCCGATACTGCTATAGCAATTGTAAATATCGCTGAAATTTCCTTGTGATCCTGACTTGCTGATGAAATAGAATTTTCCATCTGTGAAATTGTTAAATCTTTGGGTTCAGGTTGATTTAAGCGATAGTCAAAAATCAGCGCATCCAAAACTGTATCAGCATCAGACTCTACTCTAGCTAACTCCTGCTTGTATGGAGTCAACAGCCTCACCGCAGCATTCCGCAACTCTGTATTTTCCAACAACAACTGGAGCAATGTTTTCAGCCTTCTGTTTAAATCCGTTGCTGTATTGATAATTTCCGCAGCATGAATTCTCAATGATGTTTCATGGCTGGAGTTATGCAAAAACTCTTCCAACAGCCCATAGAGATATTCCTCAATCTGAGCAGATAGTTTAAATAATGGCTGAGTTTTCCCCAGCGCCCACTCCTGCAATTTTGGATTTTTTTCTTCCAACAACAACTTGCTCAATGTTTTCAGCTTTCTGTTTAAATCACTTGCTGTATGGATAATCTCCGCAGCATTAATTCTAAATGATATTTCCTGGTTGGGGTTATGCAAAAAATCTTCCAAAAACGGATAGAGAAAATTCTCAATCTCAGCAGATTCTTTAAAAATCGACCCAGCTTGAAGTAGCGCCTCCGCCTGTACCAGTAGATTGGGCGATATCAATCCCAAATACACCCCGCGCCCGTGTAACTCGCGAATGACATCTTTTACTAACTCTTGATAATTCGGAGAGTGATCGTTACCAGCGAATAACTCCTCAACCGGCCCGTACAGCCAAAATTCTAGGTTTCTATCATATTCTGCCGTTGTTTCCCTTCTGGTGTTGAGGCGCTGAATTCTGTTGATTTCCGCCAGCTTACGATCGCGAATTTCCCGGCGTATGCGATCGAGAGGTTCAGTGAAACCGCCCCCTTCTAGATGTTGTAAATCCCTCAGAGAATATCCAATGTCTTCCAGGGCTTTCGCCGCCGCCCATCGAGTCAAATCGCTGCTAACTTCCCCTTTTCCCTTGACTTCCTTGGCGATATCTTTAAGCACATCCCAGTCAGCTAGAGCCTGCTTGACGTGACCGTGTTGTGCTGCACGACCCAAACCTTGCAGCGCCAGAGCCCGCGTCGTTAGCGATCCTTGAGTTTCCCAGATGTTGGCGAAGAAAGGAACAGCCCGATCGGGGTTTTTGTCGGCCAAATCGAAGTATTTCTGGATTTGATCTCCCACATTTCTGAAACGATCTGGGAGACCGCCTTCACCTGGAATGTTTGAAACGTTACTCATGGGCTTAACAAGGGATAGAGGGGGAAGCGCATGGAAAAAATTGTATGCCTTAAAGTTTAGCTTGCTATGAGGAAAAAAGCAACTTGTATATGTAGCTACCGAAAAATGCCTGAGTTCCCCAAATTCATTAAATTAATCAAATTTTAAGATTGACAGGACTTACGCAGGCACGCTACAGCGGGTATAAATGAGTAGTAAAGTTTTTACCCCACCTCAACCCTCTCCTTAGCAAGGCGAGGGGGTAAGAAAGAAATTTCACAAATGACTTAGACGTGCTATATTAGCCGCTTTTGAACAGATGAATAGATGGCAAACTTTACTTGCTAATCTATCCTTGATTCTCTCCCAGCTTTCTGATTAAAAATCTGACTTCTTCGAGCAAAATATTAAATCGCTGGTCATTTTCTATTTTGTACTGTTGAAAATCCTCATCCCGCCGCCGCGTTTCTTCATCCCGCCGCCGCATTTCTTCATCCCGCTGTGAGTCTCTTTCTAAAAGAGCATTGACAGCACCTACCAGCATATCGACATTCCGAGTCGTTTGCTCTACAGTGGAAGCCAAATCATCCACCATTTCATCGTTCCAGCGTTCGGTTGTCATTGTTCTTCTTCCTTTACCTGTTTTCAATCAATATTTTACGACTCTTGCCCGCTATTTTTAGCCGATCGCTCTTCTTAGAAATGTTCCAGCAGAGATTTCTCTTGTGCATAAACCTTTCGCAGCGACTCCAGGGCGATCGCCCCCAACATCAATTTAATCACCCGCACCATTTCCCCCCACTCCAACAATTCAGAAACAGAAACAGCTTTGTGAAATCTATCCGCATAAAAATCCACCCAAAAATCCGGCGCGTGTCTCTGTTTCTGACTCGCCATCCGGCGCTTCCAATAACCAAAATCTAAACCAGAGGGCGATTCCACTCCCAAAACAGGCGGAAAGTCGGCATAACTCACAAACCGACTCATGCCTTTAGCGTGCACGTACAGGATATGCGCCCAGCACTCGAAGCGATATATTTGTTCTACCTTGATTTTCAGCAGCCGCGCGATCGCCTCTTTCGTGACAAACCGGCTCAATCTGTGTCTGGGGGTTGATTTTGGTCGAAAGCTTGCTAACATAGTTGGTACATCCCACTTGATGGGAATTTTCAATGGTTGGTACATCCCACTTGATGGGAATTTCAGATGGTTAATAAATCCCAGTTGATGGGATTTGAACTTTGATAAGCGATCGTCCTTGAGTTTTCCAGGCCTAGGGGCGATCGCTTTTTACGATAAAATTATTATCTGACCTATATAGATCATCTGTCAAGAGCTTATGGGCTTAATTAAATTGCGGATTCGAGAATTTGCGGACGAGAAGGGTTGGACGCTCAAAGAAGTGTCAGATCGCTCTGGAGTGGTGTACAGTTCCCTGAGAACCTACGCGCGATCGCCCGGATTAGCAACGATTGACGTGACGGCTTTGCACAAGTTAGCCAGAACATTCGATGTGATGATTGAAGATTTGTACGACATAGTGCAGGAATAGTCGATCAACCTTTACGATAAAATTCTTAAAAACTAAATCTAGTAGTCTGTCAATGGGTTTAATTAGATTGCGGGTTAAAGAATTTGCTGCTGAGAAAGGCTGGACGATCAAAGAGGTTTCTGAGCGATCGGGAGTCATTTACAGCACACTCAGCACCTATTCACGTTCTCCGGGAATGGCAATGGTTGATTTTACTTGTCTGCTGAAGTTGGCACGTACTTTTGACGTGATGGTGGAAGATTTGGTTGAGGTCGTCAAAGAGTAGCGGACATATTTAGATTCAAACAAAGCGTCTGAATTACTCCAGACGCGATCGAACTTTTATCTAACTCAATATTGCTCGACAGTTGCTAGCATCTGATTGACAGACTCGCTTTGTTGTAGCGCTTCCCAATCAGATGTAACAGGTTGGTAAGAACAGTAACACACCACAATTCGCTCCTCAGTATCGGAAGCAAAAAACTGCTGAACGCGAGTAACTACCCAATCTCCATCTTTCCCGTGGGTGACTCCATTACCGGGGTCAGATAGATTTTCATAATCGCGGGTTTTGTCCCCTACTTGAGGAATTTCTGGGTTTTCTTCCCAAGTCCAATTTTCCCAAAGTATATTAGTTAGACTGCCCCTCGGCATAAGCTGACGTTCTTCCCAGCCCGGAGCACTCATGCTTTCGGTTTTGTAGACAATCCAGATTTTTTTTGCCATTTTTTTAAAGACGATCGCACAATCCCGTTCAATACTTCGACTATATCAGAGATGAAAGCTCGTGCATCGGTTAAAATAGAGAAGTCAGTTTGTGATTAATAAGTCTGAATGCCTACGTTACTCCGAGTCGGCCCATACCGTTTCTTCTGCTATGCGGGCGATCGGGATGAACCACCCCACGTTCACGTTGAGCGCGATCGATAAGAAGCTAAGTTTTGGCTTAGTCCAGTTCGCCTTCAAAATAATAAAGGCTTCAATCGTACAGAAATCAATGGCATTCAGAAACTTGTTGAAGAACATCAACAGCAATTATTAGCAGGTTGGAATGACTTCTTTAATGGTTGAGTTGCTAGAAATCCCCCAAGCACAAAACGTAGTTGTTACAGACGACTCCCTAACAGTCGATCTATCCGATGGTCGTACTATTTCTGTTCCTTTAGCTTGGTATCCTCGGCTATTGCATAGCACACCAAACGAACGCAATAATTGGCGATTTATTGGTGGAAATGATGGAATCCACTGGCCTGATATTGACGAAGACATTAGCATCAAAAATATCATTCTCGGTAAACCATCTGGAGAAAGTCAGAAGTCATTTCAGCGGTGGTTAGAGGAACGCGGGAAGATAGTCTACTAACAAACCTGGCTTTAATAATCCTCCTTATTTCTTAGTCCGCGCAGGCGGACTTCGTTTGACAAGAAGCGGTTTCAACCGCCGAATTATATCAAGTTTGGTTAATTGCTGATAAGAACCGGCCGGGCGGGTTTATGAGATTGTCGGTTTTAGCCAATTATTATTGGTGAACCCGCCCCTACAGGAATTATATCTATTTAACCGAACCTGATATTATCAAGGATCTAACTGTTAAAAAAAAGCGCCTGAGTTTCCCCAGACGCCTACCATAAAATCAACAAATTGTCAACCCTAACCTAACCGTTCAAAGCCTCAGCACCGCCGCAAACTTCCAGGATTTCCTGAGTAATTGCCGCTTGCCGCGCCTTGTTATAAGTCAGCGTCAAACTACCGATCAAATCGCTAGCATTCTCACTAGCATTGTTCATCGCCGTCATCCGCGCCGCCAACTCGCTAGCAGCAGACTCTTGCAAAGCCCGCAGCAATTGGTTGTTCAAATACAAGGGCAAAAGAGCCTCCAGAATTTGCGCCGGGTCTTGCTCGAAAATCATGTCTCTGGGCAAGCTCTTCGTAGGTGAAGCAACCTTCTCGCGGGATACTTGAAACTGTCCGCCTTGCGATGTCAAGCGGAAGATTTCATCATCGGGAGTTTCCAAACCTTGGGGGTCGAGGGGCAGCAAAGTTTGAATTACCGGACGCGAACTAATTAGCGACACAAACTTGGTGTAAATTAGCTCAACTCTGTCCACAGTTCCCGACAGGAACAAGGAAAGCAATTCGTCAGCAATTTGTGCCGCTTCCGGTGCTGTGGGAATTTGTTCTAAGTTAGCGTAAGTAGCATCAATCGGCTGTTCGCGGCGCTGGAAATACTGAGTAGCTTTGCGTCCTACCAACACGTATTTGTAGTCTAAGCCTTCAGCTTTGATTTCCTTAGCGCGATTTTCGGCGTATCTGATGATGTTGCTGTTGTAGCCGCCGCACAAACCCCGATCGCCCGAAACTACCAACAGTCCCACCGATCGCACTTCGCGTTTTTTCAGCAGCGGCAAATCCAGGTTTTCAAACTGCAAGCGTTCCGCCAAACCGTACAATACCTCTGCCAGTCGATCGGCAAAAGGCCGAGTAGCAGTCACCTGTTCTTGAGCGCGGCGCACCTTTGCAGCGGCCACCAAACGCATCGCTTCTGTAATCTTTTTAGTGTTCTTGACCGACTTAATGCGATCGCGAATAGTTTTCAGATTTGCCATAATTTTCTCCTTTTTTCTTAGTTTTTATTCTGAGTTCTTAGTTCCCAGCCATCAATTTTTAAGCTTAGCTACGGTAGGGATACGGCATTAACCATTGGTGTCAACTTAAGAGTGAAACCCTGTGTCTCGAAGTCTCGATCCCCCTAAATCCCCCTTAATAAGGGGGACTTTGAGTGCTTCTAGTCTCCCCCCTTAAAAAGGGGAATTTTGAACGCTCTTGTCCCCCCCTTATTAAGGGGGGCTAGGGGGGATCTGTGACTTAACTAATGACCCATGACTAATGACTGATGACTAATGACTAATTACGCAGAAACCAAGAAAGTTTGCTTGTATTCTGTGATGCCTTCTTTCAGCAGCTTTTCAGCTTCATCAGTCAAGGCTTTTCCGCCTTGAACAATTTCGCCGTACTGCGGCTTGCTAGTCCGCAAATAGTCGCGCAAACCAACAGTAAACTTGCTGACTTTTTCCACTGGGATGTCATCCATATAGCCGTTAATACCGGCATAGATTATAGCCACTTGTTCGTTCATCGGCAGAGGCGAACTTTGGTCCTGTTTCAACAGTTCCCGCAAGCGTTGACCCCGCGACAATTGATTCTGAGTAGCTTTATCCAAGTCAGAAGCAAACTGAGAAAATGCTGCCAGTTCTTCAAACTGCGCCAATTCCAATTTCACCTTACCGGCTACTTTTTTCATTGCTTTAGTTTGAGCCGCTGAACCTACCCGCGATACAGAAATACCGGGGTTTACAGCCGGACGCAAACCAGAGTTAAACAAGTCAGAAGAAAGGAAGATTTGACCGTCGGTAATCGAAATTACGTTCGTCGGAATGTAAGCAGAAACGTCACCCGCTTGGGTTTCGATAATTGGCAAAGCAGTCATGCTGCCTTCGCCCAAATCGTCGCTCAATTTAGCAGCGCGTTCTAGCAAGCGAGAGTGCAGGTAAAACACGTCTCCGGGATAAGCTTCGCGACCGGGAGGACGGCGCAGCAACAGAGACATTTGGCGGTAAGCTTGTGCTTGTTTGGAAAGGTCATCGTAAATGACCAAAGTGTGCCTGCCTTTGTACATGAAATACTCGGCTAAGCTAGCACCTGTGTAGGGAGCCAAGTATTGCAGGGTTGCGGGGTCGCTAGCGTTTGCTGCTACTACGATCGTGTAGTCCATCGCGCCCTTTTCTTGCAGGACGTTGACGATGTTAGCTACTGTAGAAGCTTTTTGACCGATCGCCACGTAAACGCAGATCACGTTTTCCGATTTTTGGTTAATAATCGTGTCGATCGCGATCGCAGTTTTACCGGTTTGTCTGTCACCGATAATCAGTTCCCGTTGTCCTCTTCCCACCGGAATCATCGCATCAATAGCGGTAATTCCTGTTTGCATGGGTTCGTAAACAGAACGGCGAGAAACAATCCCCGGTGCCGGAGATTCAATCAAGCGAGATTCAGTAGTTTTAATTTCTCCTTTGCCGTCAATCGGACGGGCCAAAGCATCAACTACCCGTCCCAACATTGCTTCACCCACGGGGACTTCAGCAATTCTGCCAGTAGCAGTAACTGCCGAACCTTCTTGAATGCCGAGGCCTTGGCCCATCAACACTGCACCCACGTTATCTTGTTCGAGGTTCAGTGCAATGCCCACGGTGCCGTCGGCAAATTCTAGCAATTCCCCAGACATGGCTTTATCCAAGCCATAAATCCGGGCAATGCCGTCGCCTACTTGCAGAACAGTACCGACGTTAGAGACTTTTACATCTTGGTCGTACTGCTCAATTTGCTGGCGAATAATGCTGCTAATTTCGTCAGGTCTGATTGCTGCCATGTCAGTTGTTTGTTGTCAGTTGTTTGTTGTCAGTTGCGATGCCCTGAGCGTAGTCGAAGGGTCAGTTATCAGTTGTTCAAAACTACCAACCGTTAACTGCTAATTAAATTAGCTAATAGTCATCAGCTATTAACTATCAGGAATTCAAGCGAATTCCCAGACGGCGCAATTGTCCCCGCAGGCTGGCATCAATTACTTGAGAGCCTACTTTGATTACCACACCGCCGATTAAATCTGCGTCTATTTTGGTTTCAATTTCTACTTGACTAGCGCTGGTCATCGCCTGCACTTTCTCGCGCACAGTCTGCTGTTGAGCGTCTGAAAGCGGGACTGCCGATGTAACTTCAGCCAATACTGTTTGGTTGAGTTCTCGGAGCCTTGCCAAGTATTGTTTGCCAATTCCTTCTAAAAAAAGAATTCTTCCTTTGTCTACTAATAGCTTCAGAAAGCTGTGCATCAATGGGCTCATTTCTTCACCCGCTATTTGCTGAATCACAGCTTTTTTAGCATCCGGTTTTACCAGCGGATTGGCTAAAAATTGACGCAAGTCTTCCGAACCTTCTAGCAGGCTCAGTAAGGAACGAATATCTTCGCCAAACTTCTCTGAGAGATTGTTGGACTGAGCCAGTGACATCAAGGCAGATGCGTAAGGCTGTAAGACTTCTGTGCTGACTGTACTCACGTTTTAGCCTCCCAGTAACGCAATGCTGCGATCGATTAATTGGTGTTGAGCGCTGTCGTCCAAGCTAGTTTTTAGCTGGCTTTCCACCTTTGCTAATGCCAGAGATACAACCGCCGATCGCAGTTGGGCGATCGCTCTTTCCCGCTCCGCTTCCAACTCTTGACCTGCTGTTGCTCTCATGCGTTCAACGTCTTGCGCTGCCTGAGCTAGAATTGTTTCTTTTGCTTTCTTGGCAGTTTCTTCAGCAGCGGCACGAATTCGTTCGGCTTCTGCTTGCGCTTGAGTCAATTTTTGCTGTTGCTCTGCTAGAGCTGCTGCTGCATCTTTTTGGCGTTTTTCTGCATCTTGAATCGCCTCTTGGATGCCCGAACGCCTCTCAGTCAGGATTTTACCTACAAATCCGCGCCCGAAATAAAACAGCACTGCAATAATAATGACCAGGTTAATCAGGTTGGTTTCTAAAATATCGAAATTTAAACCGAAACCACCTTCGCCGCTAGCTTCTGTGGCTAGCAATAAAACAGTCCCCATGATACTCTTCCATAATTGCGCGTGCAGATTGGGTGAAGCGATTTTAGATTTAAGATTCCATCAAAAATCTAAAACTCTTCGGTCTCGCTATTTGGCCAGCGACTGCCCTAATAGCTTTTCGAGAATTTGGCCGCTGAGCGCGTCTACTTGTTGTTCTAGTGAGCGCATTGCTTCTTGCTTTTGCTGCTCTATTTCTTGCCCAGCCTTTTCTCGCGCGACTTGAGCTTCTTGTTGAGCCTCAGCTACTTTGGCTGCCCCAATTTTTTGGGCATCAGCTTGAGCAGCAGCAATTACTGATTGAGACTGTTTGCGAGTTTCTCCCAGTTTTTGCTCGTACTGCTGCGCTAGTTGCTGAGCTTTTGCCAAGCGTTCTTGGGCGGAGACTTGAGTGTTGCGAATGTAATCGGCGCGATCGTCAATTGACTTGCTGAGCGGCTTGTAAAAAATTACATTCAAGACTGCGACTAGAATTAAAAACTGCACCGCCATCAGAGGCAGCGTAGCATCTATATCAAACAGTCCCCCTTCCTTAGCCGCTTCTTCAACTGCTAGTAATACTGTCCAGTGCATCATGATTTTTTGACGGCTTCCATCTAATTCGCTTAATCGATTTTAGATTTGAGATTTTGGATTAGAATCGCCAAAACCTCAAATCTAAAATTTCCAATTATTATGCGAAGGGGTTGGCAAACAGCAGCACTAGGGCTACGACCAAACCGTAAATTGTGAGCGCTTCCATGAACGCCAAACTCAACAGCAAGGTGCCGCGAATTTTACCTTCTGCTTCCGGCTGACGGGCAATCCCTTCTACAGCCTGACCTGCTGCATTACCTTGACCAATGCCAGGGCCGATTGCGGCTAAACCTACTGCCAAAGCGGCGGCAATTACGGAAGCGGCAGCAACTGTTGAGTCCATGATGATTTTCCTTATCTAAAGTACAAAATTGAGAACAGAAAGTCTAGAGAATTGTCCGATTTTACGGCAGAAAGTTTAAGTTCAGAAATTTATTTTTTCCTCCCTCATGCTTCGCCGTTTATCGTTAGTTAATCGTGGTGTTCTTCGCCGTGACCGCCTTCTAGAGCTTCACCAATGTAGGCGGCGGCTAAGGTAGCAAAAATCAAAGCTTGAATTGCACTCGTAAATAGTCCCAGAACCATCACTGGCAGAGGAACAAATAAAGGCACTAGCAACACTAGCACTCCGACCACCAATTCGTCCGCAAGAATGTTGCCAAACAAACGGAAACTCAGGGACAGAGGCTTAGTGAAATCTTCTATGATTTTGAACGGCAACATGAAAGGCACCGGTTCAACATAGTGGGCGAAATACCCCAAGCCGCTTTTGCTGAGACCTGCATAAAAATATGCTAGAGAAGTCAGCAGTGCAAATGCTACCGTGGTGTTGATGTCAGCGGTAGGAGCTCCCAATTCACCTGATGGCAGCTTAATCAGCTTCCAAGGAATTAGAGCGCCAGACCAGTTTGACACAAAGATGAACAGAAATAATGTACCAATAAACGGTACCCAAGGGCGATATTCTTTTTCCCCAATTTGGTTTTTAGCCAAGTCCCGAATAAATTCCAGCGCATACTCCATAAAATTTTGCATTCCGCTGGGAATTCGCTGGATTTTGCTGGTTCCTAAAATCGAAACTACGACTAAAACGGCAATTACAAACCACGAGGTTAGAAAAACCTGCCCGTGCACTTTCAGATTGCCGAGTTGCCAGTACAACTGCTGGCCAACTTCCAATTTGGCGAGGGGGAAACGATTAAAGGTGTTTAGAACGTCAAGCATTGCCATTCAACGGGCTTCCCCATACAAATCGATGAGTTGAGTTTTGCTCGAATTGCCTGACTTACCTGTAGTCTAGTGCTAATGCACTTCGGATCACGTAAACCATCAGCGCAGCTTTGTAAGTCAGAAATCCCAAAAATATCGGTAAAATCTGTAGCTGATTCCACTGTGTTCCTACTATCATCACCGCGAAAAACAAACCGAGCCTTGTCTTGCTGATGCGTTGATTTTGGCTGCCGATTCGTTCAACGTCTCTAGCCAACATCTTTAAGTAAACCACACCTGTGCTCGCCCCAAGCAAATAATTCAGGGCAATATTGAGCGAGTAAAAAATCCAAACGGAGATAAAAATAATCGCCGTAAACGCAAGGGTGTACGCCAACAACTCTTGTTGGAGGCGATAAAAGTCTTGCATGGGATTCGTTGTCTCGGACGAGACTGTCGAGACTGTTGAGACTGTGCCAGCTTGAGGAATATCCTCCGTTGCTGGTGTGGGTTCGGTGGGTGTGTTTTGCGTGTTCACGAAGCTCAGAAACTAATGCAGGTAGCAGGCGAGTGCTTTGCAAACTCAGAAAAATAATACCACGCTGCGGTAACAATACTTAAAATTAAATTAATCATACTTGTCGGAATTTGGTGTCGGGCGCTTCGGAAACCTCAAGCCGTTAAATGTCCGATCGACCTCACGCTACCTTTCCCACCGCCAGGCCCACTTTTTTATACTTTGTTCTCACTTGTCTCACTAAGTAAGTCTCACTAAGTGAGATATGGACAGAGGACGATCGCCCGAATCGATGAGGTAACTCTCCCTTGTCTGCCTCTGCGCCCTCAAAGTCAATTAAAACTTGATCTCATTCAATAACCTTAAACTCTTGAAGCGCCGGAATGAAATTTTTATTCTCGTGGCTCGATCGACTAAGCTTAATCAAAGCAAATCGCTGTAGAGGCTGCAAACTCGCCCACTGTGCCAAAGAAATTGTCACGCCGAACTCTTGCGCTTTTGCAGAAACAGACTCCGGTACAGTTGCAGCATCCATCCAGGGGGGATTTTCATCAACAGCCAAATCAGTTCCCGGTTTGCCTGTCTGTTGAATTAATACTTGGTTTAGCTGTTCTCGGTAATCTTGAATTTCTGCACTTGTCGAGCAAGGTTTATCTACAAGAGTTTGACGTTCTGCTTGAGTAAAGTGATTCCAATCCTGCAACTTCAATTTAATGCCGCAAGTATCTAATTTGAGACGTACTTGCATCGGAATGCAGCGCAGGGCTTCTACAAAGTCAGCTTCAAATTCAAAGAACATAGATATACAAATTTGTGAATGAGATTTTTTTTATTAACCGCAGAGGCCACAGAGGGCGCAGAGTAAGAGAGGATGGGGAAGGTGAAAAGAATTTGATGCAGGTGCATTGTCCTCAATAATTGCAGAAAATCGAGTCAGCATTTATAATTAAATAATATTACAAACTATTGACATGGATACCGTAGACTACCTTCGGATTAGCTTGATAGACCGCTGCAACTTCCGCTGTCTCTACTGTATGCCAGAAGGTAGCGAGTTGGACTATGTATTGCAGCAGCAGTTGTTAACTCACTCGGAATTGCTAACTCTGCTGCGCGAAGTTTTTATACCCGTGGGATTTACCAAGTTTCGCTTGACAGGTGGGGAACCGCTGCTGCGGCCTGGGGTGGTGGATTTGGTAAGGTCGATCGCCTCGATGCCGGAAACGCGAGATTTGTCAATGACAACTAATGGCTTTTTGCTGGCGGGAATGGCGGAAAATCTCTACAATGCTGGTTTGCGCCGGATTAATATTAGTTTGGATTCCTTGGAACCAGAGACTTTTGATAAGATAATTGGTAGTCGGGGACGATCGCGATGGACGCAGGTTTGGGAGGGAATTCAAGCGGCTTATCAAGCTGGATTTGACCCGCTGAAACTGAATGTTGTGGTAATTCCCGGTGTGAATGACGGCGAAATATTGGATTTAGCGGCGTTAACAATTAACCGGAATTGGCACGTTCGATTTATTGAGTTTATGCCAATTGGCAATGGGGATTTATTTGGCGATAAGGGTTGGGTAGCCTCAGCCGAATTGCGGCAACAAATTAGCGACAAATACGGGTTAGCGGAGTCGGGTGTTCGCGGAAATGGGCCGGCGGATGTGTTTCAAATTCCGGGGGCGAAGGGCACTTTAGGATTTATCAGCCAAATGTCCGAGTGTTTTTGCGATCGCTGCAACCGGATGCGTTTGTCTGCTGACGGGTGGCTGCGGCCTTGTCTGCTGAACGAAACCGGGCAAATTGACTTGAAAACTGCTTTGCGGAATGGGGTGTCTACGGTTGAATTGCGCGATCGAGTGCGGCACATATTAGAGATGAAACCGGAGATTAATTTCAAGCAGCGGGATTCGGGAACTACTCAAGGAAATTACAGCCGCACCATGTCTCAAATCGGTGGCTAATTATCTTTAGTGCGATCGGTCATTTATATACTTATTCGTAGGTTGGGTTGAGCGAAGCAAAACCTAACTCTCTCTGAAAGTAACAACTTGGGTTTCGTTCCTCAACTCAACCTACAACTACTATAGCAATCCTTGCAGGAGTCGTAAAAAATAACTACTCATTTAGGATGGCTATATGCTTGCACAGTAAGCATTATAAATAACTCATTTAGCCGATATTCTTTGTTGAAGTACGGCTAATTCTATGCCTTTGGGGACTTGGAAATCACTCTGAGGGTAGAGCCTGGTTAATACCTTAACGAGTTACATTGGATACAAATGAAGGAAAAACCAAAAGTTCTCTAAACTCCCTAAGCTAAAAGCTGTTAAGCATTTAAACTCATGAGCCAAACACCCAACGCTTACACCTGAATCTTGACAGTAAATCGAAATAAGTGATTTAAATGCTCAACAGCTTAGCTCAAGTTTTCCAACCAGAGCATCTCCTACAGACAAATACTTTTTGAATAGTTGTGGCGAAGATAATTATGAAACCTAACGAAGAAAATAGCTCTAGCCGTGAAATTCATCAAGAAGTTCACACTGATGCAACTAACGGTCACGTCAGTACAACGCGAACCACTACAAGTGTTCCGAGTACAACGGGGAAGGCTTCTAAAGAAGCAGCTCATCACCAAGGTTATGTACAGGGTCAAATGGCGGAAAATCACCGCCAAGTTGGAGTCCAAGAAGTCCGCGATAATGAGAATGCTGGTCGCGGGTTACTGTTAGGAATTCTTCTTGCTTCTTTGGCAGGCTTAGTTCTGGGCAGTGTATATTACTTCAATCGGAGTGAGGAGGCTCCTACTCCTGCTTCTGCTCCTGTGATTGTTGTACCGAAAGCGAATCAACCTTCAGCAACACCTGCTCCGACTCGGACTATAGAGAGAGAAAAAACGATCATTGAAAGGGTTGTTCCGGTTCAACCAAGTCCAGCTCAAAACGCTACGCCTGATCCTCAACCAAGTCCAGCTCAACAGGCAAGTCCGGCTCCTCAAGCAAGTCCGGCTCCCAATATCAATATTACAATTCCAAATTCACAGCAGCAAGATGCACCCGCTCAGGAAGCAGCGCCGTCTCCATCTTCGCCGTCAAATAATACCAATACTACGGTTCCGACTCCGCAGAATGAGCCAGATTCCACTCCAACAACTCCAGCACCTGAGAGTTCAGCTACTCCATCTCCAACTCAAAATGATGGTGCTTCTGGAGCAGGTACCAGCGGCGAAACTAATACCGAAAGCCGGAGCGATTCTAATCCGACAGATACGGCTGTACCTGATAGCAACTCCGGCGCAGAGGGTGCGACTGGTTCACCACAATAAAAGTTTGATGTCGAATTAGTCCGCCAGGGGTTCAAACCCCAGACTCATAGCTAAAGTCCTTTAAAGCTGATATCTGGCACCATTCTCAAGAACAGGCAAGATGCCTGTTCCACAAAATATAAATTTTCTTGTGGAACAGGCCGAAAAGCCTGTTCATAAAAGGCTTATTGAGAATGGTGCAACATATTAGTTAAAGAGGACTTTTTTTAGGGTTTAAAGTGAAATCTTGCACCATTATCAATAAGCCTGCTATAGGCGGGATATCCTGCCCAACCCCTACTCCCCACAAGAAAATGCACTTGTTGTGGAACAGGCTCGAAAGCCTGTTAAGCGAGAATAATGCAACATCTCAGACTAACCGCACATTGTGGCTGAACTCAAGAAACCAGGTTTCTGCGATGGAAAACGTTTTAAGATTTTGCCAAGCTATCCTAAGAAACTGTTTGGTGAACTAATTTAACTTTCCCTAAAGCCGTCTTTCTGCTGTCAAATAGTTTCATCACCCCGGAGGAGATGGTCTCGATGACATCGGGAGAACAGTAAGAGAGAAACTCTTCCGAGGAAATATGACCGGCAAAAAACTCTTGAGCTTTCTTCAAAAAGTTTTCAGTTTCAGCAAAACCGATAGATTTGATAATAAACGTAGCTACGGGAGAGTTTTTAATATCATAGGGAGATTCTTGATTTCGTCCTATTGCTAACAAATTTAAAACCTCTTTTTCCAACTGAGTTTCTAATGGGTAGGCAATCTGTTTGTTGGGCAAGTAATCCTCCAAAACTGAGGTCTTAAATCCGGGTGCGCGCAATTCTCCCATCATAGTAGAAAGCGGAATATCGCGCCCCAAGCGGTAGGAAAGAGCTTCTAAAATGGCGATGGTAATTAGCTTGATACCCAGATAAAGTTTAGCAACTTCGATATTTTTGCGAGTTCGGGCAATCAGGTTAGCGTAGGTTGCATCGTCCGGCTCTTGCATAAACTGCTGGAAAACCAGCTCGGGTTTGAGGAAGTTCAAAAATCCTTCCATTTTTTGCAGAGACCTGCGATATCCGGCAACAGTATAGGAATTAACATTGGTCAATTCGTGGTTGGTTTCTGGCATCAAATTCCAGGTATTGTCTAAGAAATTAGAGGAATTTGGAGATGCAAAATTCTCGACATCTCTATTTGCTAACCTGACTGCACGCTTGACAATTTCTAAGGTTTGGGCATCGCTCCATCCCAAGTTAAAATCGCGATTTGCACTTGCTAAACGCTGGTACAAAAGTTCGATCGCGCTCAAACCACTGGGCGAAACGGGACGAAAAGGGATAGTAGCTTCGATGCAAGCTGTGATCTCAGCGATCGTACTAGCTGGCAAAAAAGGCTCCAAAGATTTGGCAGCAATAACGGCACTCAAAAATTCGTTTTGACCGGCAAACGGAGAGAGAGTCTTGCCGGGAATAAACCCAAATACTGAGGCCACTAGGTGATACATGGCATCGTCGGGCAGTTCGGTTTCATCTCTAATAACTAACTGCGATCGCACCTCTTTGACAAAAGGACAAAGGGCGCTGCTAATATTGAAACTAACGCCCTGATCGACTTGCACGTACACGAGGTCGTGAAACAGTGCAGCCAGCACCTCGATCGGATCGACTGACCCCCCGACCTCAAAAATGTGTTCCGACGTGTGAAAGTAGCGCCAAGGCCCTCTCATCGTTTGAATAATTAGCTCAGCTATCTGCTCCAGCTTTGGAATGTCTACTCGACCTCCCAATTGCTCGATCGAGCTTACCAAGCAATCCAAGCACCGTTTTTGTTCTGCCAAAAGCTCCATTTACACACCTCCAGTGCATTCCCTGATTGTCTTGCGCTTGATTGCATGGTATCAAAACGCGCTGCGATCGTGCCATAATTCGTCACTCAAAAATTTCAAATTTTAGGGTGAAACAGAGAGAGGGGGCGAGGGAAAGAGAAAGAAGGAGGAAGAGCGAGGGAGAAGGAGGGAGAGGGAGAGCGAGAAATTAAATATTAAAAATTCGGCCGTTGTGGAGATTCGGGCAACTTGGGCGATCGGTATCATAAATTACAGTAAAAATGACAAAAAGGGGGTATAAACTTGATGAATTTTTGATGAAATTATGAGGGGTTTTTGACAAAAGCTGTGGGTGGGTGGCATTGACACCAGCTTCAAGCTGCGGTGGTCTAAATACTGCGTGTGGCCTCAGAATAAGAGTCCTAGACGTGCTGATAAACCTCTTGATATTTGCGCTGATACACTTCAGTTGATTAGCTTTCGGGCAGTTGGTCTAAAGCTTCCTCGCTCGCCACTTTAACTGCTGCCTTGGTTTGCTGTGACCTCCCCCAATCTAACACTAACAGAACTTACGCAACTGTCAATCGATTTTAGATTTTAGATTTTAGATTTTAGATTGAAGCATTGACTTGCGCGAGATAAATTCGGGGGCTTGCTTATCGGATACACGTTTTTGATTTCTCCACGGATGAATCACGTGGCGGGTATCCTGGATGCTTTCGGTCACAAGTGATACTGGCACCATGCAGCACAAAATCAGACAATAAACATGGGAACATCGGGGCGTTTCAGTGGCTCAATTAAATAATGGGACAACATCAATCGAGCTTCAATACCCCCTTAATCCCTTCGTCCCCCTCTGCTGCGACTTCGTATGTTTAGAAGCAATTTAAATCGCCGAATCAACTGTTAAATACCCAACTTTTTTAAGAAGTCGGGGATCGGGGGATTGTGTCTTTTGAGCCGCTGCTGACAAGCGAATTTCAAAGGTGGTACCCGCCACGTGATTTATCCGTGGAATCAATCCCAAATCGAAAATCG
This sequence comes from Microcoleus sp. B4-C1, assembly GCF_036705285.1. Taxonomy (NCBI): domain Bacteria; kingdom Bacillati; phylum Cyanobacteriota; class Cyanophyceae; order Oscillatoriales; family Microcoleaceae; genus Microcoleus; species Microcoleus sp. B4-C1. The sequence goes on from NZ_JAUBUC010000014.1 coordinate 86,549, forward strand.
AAAATCCTCAAGAAAGAGCATTTATCCGTGGGGTCGCCTCTAAAATCTAAAATCTAAAATCTAAAATCGATTGACTTACTGCATTCGATCGATCGTCCGATACTGCACCGCCTCCGCCACATGATTCGTTTTCAAGCTTTCATCCCCCGACAAATCAGCAATAGTTCTAGCAACCTTCAAAATGCGATCGCTAGCCCTCGCCGACAGCCCCAACTTCCGAATCGCCATCTCCAATAAATTCCGAGAAGCATCATCCAACTGACACCATGTGTTAATGTGACTGCTTTGCATTTCCGCATTGCAGCGCAAACTAGATTCCGACTGAAAACGGCGAGTTGCGAGCTCTCGCGCCCGCTGCACCCTCACCCGCACCGGTTCCGACTCTTCCCCCGTCGGCTGTCGCGTAATTTCTTCCGGTTTCAAACGATTAACGGCCACTTGCAAATCAATCCGATCCATCAAAGGCCCGGAAAGTTTTGCCCAATATTGCTCCCTCTTTTGCGGCGAACAAGTACACTGTTGAATCGAGTCGCCGTAATAACCGCAAGCGCAAGGATTCGTACTCGCAACTAAAGTGAATTGAGCCGGAAACATCACCGATTGTCTAGTTCTAGAAATGGTCACATAACCATCTTCCAGCGGTTGCCGCAAAAACTCCAAAACATCTCTTTTAAACTCAGTTAATTCATCCAGAAAAAGTATGCCGCGATGTGCTAAAGAAATTTCACCCGGACGCGGAAAACTGCCGCCACCGACAAGAGAAGGGCCAGATGCCGAATGGTGAGGACTGCGAAAAGGTCGATCGCCCACCAAGCTTCCCTTATCCTTCAATAACCCAGCCACCGAATGAATTTGAGTCACATCCAAAGCTTCATCAAAAGTCAGCGGCGGCAAAATACCCGGCAAACGCCTCGCCAACATCGTCTTACCGCTCCCTGGCGGCCCCACAAAAATTAAATTGTGTCCCCCCGCAGCCGCAATTTCCAAAGCCCGCCGCGCGTGAATTTGCCCCTTTACATCCTTTAAATCTAGACCCGAAAACCGCGTTTTTGCTAACTCTTCTCGACCGTTTACTTCTACAGGCGAATAAACTTCAGGATTGTTCAAAAAATCAGTAACTGCAAAAATATTTTCAAAACCATAAACAGATATTCCGTGCACCAAAGCCGCTTCCTGCGCGTTACCAGCCGGTACAACCAATCCTGAAATACCCATTTTTTTAGCAGCAGCGGCGATCGGCAAAACCCCAGCCACAGGCCGCAAACTCCCATCTAAAGAAAGTTCCCCTAAAAACAAATAATCTCCCAAAAGTTCAGCGCTGACTTGTTCGGATGCTGCCAAAATCCCAATGGCGATCGGCAAATCAAAACTCGGCCCCTCCTTCCGCAAATCCGCCGGAGTCAAATTAATCACAATACTCCGCATCGGAAAAGCATATCCCGAATTTTTCAGCGTAGCCTTAACCCTTTCTTTAGCTTCTTGCACCGCAGAATCGGGCAACCCCACAACCACAATTTTCGGTAGCCCCCCTGACACATCAGCCTCAACACCCACCTTTACCGCGTCAATTCCAACGATCGATGCACTCCAAACCCTAGCAAGCATTTTTCTTTATCCTTAATTTGCCTGTCCTTGATTCATGATCTATTATGATTAACAATGACTAATGAATATCGGGAGAGGCAAGAAAAACTTTTCCTTGCCTCTTCTTTTTCTCCTCTTCCTTCTCTCCTGCTGGGTCTTCCCTCGAACCTCTTCCCAACATCCGTTACATCCGTTACATCCGTTACAGAATCCGTTGCCGAACTTCCCTCGTTAACACCCATGACAACTCAAGAAACGCTTTTCAGCAAAATCATCCGCAAAGAGATTCCCGCAGACATCGTTTATGAAGACGACTTGGCCCTCGCGTTCCGAGATATCCATCCGCAAGCACCCGTCCACATCCTCGTCATTCCCAAACAGCCTATTGCCAAATTAGCCGATGCCGAGTCAGAAGATCATGCTCTCATGGGACACTTGCTGCTGACTGTCAAACGGGTAGCAGAACAACTCGGACTTAGCAACGGCTATCGCGTCGTCATTAATAGCGGCAGCGACGGCGGCCAAACTGTAGACCACCTGCACCTTCACATTCTCGGCGGTCGCCAGATGAAGTGGCCCCCAGGCTAAAGCCTAATTTTGACGCAGAACTTGCGGACTTGTCCTCAGAAACCCGGTTGATGTCTATTGCCAAGCGCCTCAGAAACCGGGTTTCTTTTTTCGTCAATAAACCCGGTTGATTGGAGATTATTGAGAATAGACTTGAATTGCAAAAATAATTAGGACGGGCTAGAAGCCCATCCCACAAATTTTTTTTCTTGTGGGATGGGCTTCTAGCCCGTCCTAAAATTTAATTAAAAGAACTGTTGCAATCTTGTCTAATGCAGCCCGATCGCACTAAAAACCAGATTTTCAGTATTCTCCCGATACAAATTTACCCTCGCAGAATCCACCGATGATATGTAAATAAATATTAAAAATCATCTCTTCACGACCTAATTAACAGATATTTAAAGAGAAAGAAAATCGACCTGAACAAAAATAATTAGATCGAACTGCTGAACCAAGCTACAGACAAGAGATTCAGTTCTTCAGGTCGCTATATTTAACCTGTTATGTGGGTAATATTGCTTTGTAAAAAACTACAAATATTTACCAAGAATCCAATTTTTGTAAATGTTTGTAAAATATTTAAATTGTCAGCAAAAATCCCTTGGCAAACTTTAGTGAATGGTGTTACTAATATAAGCGTGGGACATCCCCACAATGAACCTTGAAAATTCAATTAAGCCATCATAAACCAAATGACAACAACCGTACAGCGTCGCGAAAGCGGCAACGTTTGGGAACGCTTTTGTGAATGGGTCACAAGCACTGAAAACCGCATTTATGTGGGTTGGTTCGGCGTCTTGATGATTCCTACCTTGCTGAGTGCCACCATCTGCTACATCATCGCCTTCATCGCTGCTCCTCCTGTGGACATCGACGGCATCCGCGAACCAGTAGCAGGTTCCTTGATGTACGGCAACAACATCATTACTGGTGCTGTTGTTCCTTCATCGAATGCTATAGGCTTGCACTTCTATCCCATCTGGGAAGCAGCTTCCTTAGACGAATGGTTGTACAACGGCGGCCCCTACCAATTGGTAGTATTTCACTTCCTGATTGGCATTTTCTGCTACATGGGTCGTGAATGGGAATTGTCCTACCGTTTAGGTATGCGTCCTTGGATATGCGTCGCTTACTCTGCACCTGTTGCAGCAGCAACCGCAGTATTCTTGATTTACCCGATCGGACAAGGCAGCTTTTCTGACGGTATGCCCTTGGGTATCTCCGGTACATTCAACTTCATGATCGTGTTCCAAGCCGAGCACAACATCCTGATGCACCCCTTCCATATGCTGGGAGTTGCTGGTGTCTTCGGCGGTGCTCTGTTCTCCGCCATGCACGGTTCTCTTGTTACCTCTAGCTTGGTTCGCGAAACAACCGAAACTGAATCTTTGAACTACGGTTACAAATTCGGTCAAGAAGAAGAAACCTACAACATCGTTGCAGCCCACGGCTACTTCGGTCGGTTAATCTTCCAATACGCCAGCTTTAACAACAGCCGTTCTCTGCACTTCTTGTTAGGTGCATGGCCAGTTGTCGGCATCTGGTTTACCGCTTTGGGTATTTCCACGATGGCGTTTAACCTCAACGGTTTCAACTTCAACCAATCGATTATCGACTCGCAAGGTCGCGTGATCAATACTTGGGCTGATGTCATCAACCGCGCTAACCTGGGTATGGAAGTAATGCACGAGCGCAACGCTCACAACTTCCCCCTCGACTTGGCCGCCGGTGAAGTCACCCCAGTAGCAATGGTTGCTCCTTCCATCAACGGCTAAATTTAGCTTTTGATTCACAAAAAGCGCTCCTAGAAATAGGGGCGCTTTTTGTTTTGGCAAGTAGAATTTGAGAGCTTTTTTTCTGTTAAATTCGTTAAATCCGTTAAATCCCATAAACTGCGCCTTGCCGAACTTCCCGATCGATCTGATATATTGATTAAGAATTATTATTTTTGGCAATCATCAAAGTGGCGATATTTAACAGGCACAAATTTGAAAAACTCGTGGTTCATAAATCCAAAACATTAGCCTGGGCGATCGCACTTTTCAGCGGCATTTTGATGGCATTGACAACCGCACCAGTAAATGCTTGGCTATTAGCTTGGGTAGCATTAGCTCCCCTGTGGATTTTGGTTGTCAGTTATCAAAAGCCAAAAATAGAAGAACAAAAACAAAAATTCTTCCTTCTTCCTTCTTCCTTCTTCCTTCTTCCTTCACTGTGGGGAATTGGCTATCACGGATTAGCTTTATCTTGGATTATGGGAATTCACCCGATGACTTGGTTGGGAGTTCCTTGGTGGCCGAGTCTGGCGATCGCACTTTTTTGCTGGGCATTCATCACCCTCTGGGGAGCAGCCTTAGTCGCCGTTTGGGCGTGGCTATTTGTAATTCTCAACTCCCTAACTTTACCCCGAAAAAATCAAAATCTTATTCTTAACTCCCCCCCTTTACAAGGGGGGGCTGGGGGGGGTAGCTCCGATCTTATTCTTAACTCCCCCCCTTTACAAGGGGGGGCTGGGGGGGGTAGCTCCGATCTTATTCTTCTTAACTCCCCCCCTTTACAAGGGGGGGCTGGGGGGGGTAGCTCTAAATTTTCAGCATTAACTCGCGTTTTAATTGGCACAGCTTTGTGGTGTGCCTTAGAAAGTATTTGGAGTACAGGTTCGCTGTGGTGGACATCACTATCTTACACGCAAAGCCCCCACAATTTAGCAATATTGCACCTCGGTCAACTCTCCGGGCCCAGCGCAGTAACAGCCGCTATTGTAGCAGTAAATGGCTTAATCGCAGAAGCTTTTATTGAAGGAAGAAGGAACAAGGAACAAGGAACAAGGAAGAATTGGATTGCTTATATTTTGCCTGCGAGTTTGTGTTTAATTTTGCATATTGCAGGCTGGAGTTTGTACAATCGCCCTTTGTATCAAGAGGCGGGAACCTCATTAAAAATTGGCATTATTCAAGGCAATATTCCTAACGAGATTAAGTTTGACTCAGCGGGTTGGGGGCGCGCTTTGGAAGGTTACACCACTGGGTACAAACAGTTAGCAGACAGGAAAGTCGATGCTGTGTTAATTCCAGAGACAGCTTTGCCTTTTATCTGGACAAACGAGTATCAACGTTCTACTCTTTCTTTTTACCAAGCTATTCTCGAACGCGGCGTTGTGGCTTGGGTGGGAGGCTTCGGCCAGCAAGACAATAGTATCACTAACAGCTTATTGGCGATCGATCGCACTGGAGAAATTGTCGGTCGCTACGATAAACTAAAGCTAGTGCCTTTAGGCGAATATATCCCTTTTTACGAAATCTTAGGCGGGATTATTAATCGACTTTCGCCCTTAGATGCTCATTTAGTACCCGGCAATTCTCAACAATTGTTTGATACGCCGTTTGGCCGCGCCATTGTCGGAATTTGTTACGATTCGGCCTTTGCGGAAATTTTCCGATATCAGGCGGCGAATGGAGGCGAATTTATGCTCACAGCTTCCAACAATGCCCACTACAAACCGCCCATGTTGGATCAACATCATGCTCTAGATGTGATGCGGGCCATTGAGACGGATAGATGGGCAGTTATCGCAACTAATACGGGTTACTCTGCTTTTGTAAATCCTCGCGGCGAGACGGTTTGGAAGTCTGGGATTAATACCTATGAAGTCCGAGATGCTACTATTTATCGGCGGCAAACTCGGACTTTTTACGTGCGGTGGGGAGATTGGCTGACACCTGTATTGTTAGTATTAGCGGGGTTAATGCGGTTGATTGTTAAAAAAAATTAATCCGAAGCTTTTAGATTTTAGATTTTATGTACCAATCTAAAATCTAAAATCTAAAATCTAAAATCGAATGACTCTACTTATCTTTCACGTGTTCGTGAACGCTAGGAGATAAAGAAATTAAATCGTCGATATTGCGCTGCATGGCAGCACAAATATTGTCCAAAGGCAAATCATTGTCATCGTGCCCGAAGGGATTTTCTATTTCAATGCCGATTTCTTCGATGCCGAACAAAGTAAAACTAATTAAAGCCACAACTAAGCCGGTTCCCCAACCCAAATCTTTCACCATTTGAAAGGGGAGGGCTAAACAGTAAAGCAACAATAGTTGTTTCAGGTGAATCGCGTAAGCCAAAGGGATAGGCGTCTTCAAAATCCGCTCGCAGCCACCTAATACATCAATCATAGAGTTGAGCAACTCATTCATACCAGTTAACTGATAAACATCGAGGCAATTGCGCTCGTACTGCTCGTGCAAGTAATCCTCAATCCAAAAGGCAATTTCTAGAGGCGGATTGTTCATTGATTTGAGCTTTTGGTAGTGCGCTGGGGACATTAACGGCTCCAACTCTGGATTGACTGATTCTTGCCGCAAGTGCAGTTTTAGGGCCACTGCAAAGGCGGGTAACAGGCGCAGGACTGACTTTTTGAGTTCGATATCCTGCGGGTCTTTTTCCTCAATTGCTACCCAGATTTGGCGCGCCAAATTGCGGACGTTGTTGACTAAAGTTCCCCACATTTTTCGACCGTCCCAAAATCTTTCGTAGGCTGTATTTGTACGAAAAACTAATAGTAGACCCAGGACTATACTGGGTACAATACTCGACAAAATTGGTAAGGAAACTGGCCACTTAAAAAAGTGCAGTAGGGAAATAAAAACTCCAAAGCCGCCGCACAGCAAAACGCGGGGCAAAATTGAGAGAATGACAGACCCCCGAACCTGTAATGCCATTTTAAACCAAGGTGGTCGATCGTCACTCATGCAAGTCTCCTCATTAAATTAAATTAGCCTCGCCCTAGCACGGGCGGCACAACTGCCTGCTACACTTATTTCTTCGGCTCCCACCAGTCGATTTGAGATTCGAGATTTTAGATTGACTCCACAGATAAATCTGGGGCGTTTAAACTTTGGTCTAAAATTTTTTGGTCTCCATGACTGTGGGCAGGGCTTTGATCCCTATTTGGGTGCGGTGAGAGCTTCCGAAAAAAGCTTTCCTACAAACAACCTTTGGATTTTACCCAAAAAACTCATCAGCATCAATCTAAAATCTAAAACCTAAAACCTAAAATCTAAAATTGATTGACTGAGGCACTTAATTCGGTAAGATTAATCATGTATCTTTAAACCTCAGCTTCCGTGCAAGAGCTACCGACATCTGTGCCCCCGCATTTTCACCGATTGCCAAACCAACGGTGGCAAATTTATTCGCCTCAAGCGCAGCAAGCCGAACAGTTTGCCGCCGAAATTGGTTTGTCGCCTTTGCTGGCACAGGTGCTGATTAACCGGGGCATCGATTCTCTGAAAGAAGTGCAAGGGTTTATCGAACCGGAATCTCTGGTTTTGCCCGCGCCAATGGATGAGTTTCCCGATTTGGCTGCGAGTGTCAAATTGTTGCGGGAGGCGATTTCGGGAGGGCAAAAAATTGCGATTTGCGGCGACTACGATGCTGACGGGATGACGAGCACGGCTTTGTTGCTACGAGCTCTGAGGCTGCTGGGCGCGAATGTGGATTATGCTATTCCGAGCCGGATGCGAGAAGGCTATGGGATTAACGATCGCATTGTAGAAGAATTTCACTCGGAAGGTGTCGCTCTCATTCTCACGGTTGACAACGGAATTGCAGCCTACGGCCCGGTTGCCAGAGCACGAGAACTCGGTGTCAAAGTTATTATTACAGACCACCATGATTTGCCGCCAAAACTGCCGCCGGCTGATGCTATTCTCAACCCGAAATTAATCGCGGAATCTTCACCTTATCGCGGTTTGGCTGGGGTAGGCGTGGCTTATGTTTTGGCTATTACTTTGGCTCAGGATATGCAGAAAGTTGGGGGGTTGGTGAATCCGCTGCTGGAGTTATTTACCTTGGGAACTATTGCGGATTTAGCACCTTTGACTGGAGTTAATCGGCGCTGGGTAAAGCGGGGTTTGCGGCTGTTGCCTCACTCGCAATTGGCGGGTATTCAGGCTTTGATTCAGGTGGCGGGAGTGCAGCCTGGAAGTGCGGAAAGTTCATCTATTCTCAACTCAAAACTCAAGGGCGGGCACGGGGGCACCGCCCCTACTCAAAATTCGTTAAAGCCTGAAGATATTGGTTTTAGGCTTGGCCCCCGGATTAATGCTGTGGGGCGGCTGGCTGACCCTCAAATTGTGATAGAGTTGCTGACTACGGACGATCGCGAATTGGCTCTCAAAAACGCGATGCAGTGCGAACAAATCAATCAGCGCAGGCAGGAGTTGTGCCAGGAAATTGAGCAGGAAGCAATTGCTTGGTGCGAGGAAATGGCGATTGACTTGCAGCAAGAACGAGTTTTAGTTGTCGTGCAACCCGGTTGGCACCACGGTGTGATCGGGATTGTGGCTTCTCGGTTAGTGGAACGCTACGGCGTGCCTGTGTTTATCGGTACTTTTGAGGATGAGGCTGGCGAAAACGAGGCTGTAGGGGCGGTTGCCCATAAAATTATCAGAGGTTCGGCGAGGGGAATTCCTGAGTTTAATGTATTTGACGGGCTGAATTTTTGCGCGGATTTATTAACTAAATTTGGCGGACACAAAGCGGCTGGCGGTTTTTCTATGCCGGCTGATAATCTCGAAGAATTCCGCAATCAACTGTCAATTTTTGCCAATCAATGTTTGCAGCCGGAACACTTAAAACCGCTGGTTTCAGTTGACGTGCGAGCAGATTTGGCTGAGATTAATCTTGACCTTTACCGACAAATTGATGCTCTGGAACCTTGCGGGATTGAAAATAAGGCTCCTGTATTTTGGACGCCTAATGTTTGCATAACTGAACAGAAAATTGTTGGTAAAGGAGGTCACGTTAAACTAACTGCAAGTCAAGATGGAAATGTATCGGCTAGTGTGAAGGCGATTGCTTGGCGTTGGGGGGAATATTTTCCTTTGCCTCGGCGGGTTGATATTGCTTACCGATTGCGGGAAAATAGTTTTAATGGCAAGACATCGGTTGAGTTAGAATTGTTGGGCGTTCGGCTACCGGCAAATGCTGCTAGTTCCAGGCCGCCGAGGTTCGGAAAAGTTGAGTTTGATTATTGCGATCGCACTTATTCTTGCAGTCTGTCTCCCGCCGGCTCGATCGAGGAATTGAGAATTCGCAACTCTCAAGGACAAGTTTTGGCTGTTGCACCCGGACAAAACATCGGTTTGTTAGGTAACTCCCGCAAAGATGCTAGAGAAGTCGATGTATCTCTACCTTTTTTTGAGAATTTGATTCAAACTGCTAAACACGCCCTTGGTATTTGATAAGAAAGCTCGTGCTGCTGGGAAATTTGGCGATCGAGCGTTGTGAATTTTGCATAATGTGAAACTCAAAACTCCCAACTATCGATCGCCGCCTAGCGTGCTATAATTACAGGTCGCCGCCTTTAGCTGCCAAGAGAAAAATCACGATCGGGCCAGAAAGCACGACGGCTGCGAGTAAAGCTACCTGAACAATGAGTTGGTAGTCTACACCACCCATACCACTGAAAAGATCGGTTATAAAGTCCATTTGTCCTCCTGACTGTAGTGATTAAGTCTAGATTGTTGCATTAGAAAATCCGCTTCTGATTTTACCGGGCGATCGACCATATTTTTTAAGGAACTTTACAAAATTCAACAAAATGTAAACTACGATCGACCTCTCAGTGACAGCAAACCAGGGACTTGATGCCCCTTCCCGGAAACTCCCCCCAATCTCAAATCTCAAATCTCAAATCCAACCGCCCCTTCGGGATATGGGCCTCCGGCGCTGGCAATTGATATACTTGAAGAGCGCAAATCTCCTAAAGTTTGGCATTTTCTACATAATGCTCCGAATCTAAAATCTAAAATCTAAAATCTAAAATCTAAAATCAAACTATGGCTACTTGGCGTTGTGTAAAGCAGTGCGGTGCTTGTTGTTACCTCGACCCAACAGAGCGCCCTGACTTAGACGAGTATTTATCTGAAGACGAATTAGCGCTCTATTTGAGCTTAGTCGGAGATGACGGTTGGTGTATCAATTTTGACAGAACGACGCGAGAATGCGGAATTTATGCCGATCGACCGCGCTTTTGTCGGGTAGACTCAGAGGTGTTTGAGGAAATGTACGGCGTTGAGCCGACGGAATTGAACGATTTCGCGATCGAGTGCTGCTTGGAACACATTGAAGATTTGTATGGCGATCGATCTTTGGAAATGATCCGCTTTAACTCGGAAGTCGGAATTCTCGCCTTACCTGACAACTAACGAACTTGATGCGCCTTTGGGCTTTTGTCCCTTCGGCTCATTTTCGATATCGCCATCTCAATTCTTTAATCAAAAGTCTAAATTCTAAAATCGAACGATGGTCTGCCGGTTTCTCACCGGGAGAGTGTCAAAATAAACAAATCAAAGAAATATCGCGCTGTTGAGTTGAGCCATGAGCAATCGAGAGGGTTTTACGGGGGGATTTATTGCCGGAGCCGCAGTTGGCGGCTTGGTGGGTGCCGTTTTGGGCGCGGTGCTGTCGCGGCGCGCTGCTGAAGCTTTGCTGAGTGAACCTTCAGAAGCAAAGACAAGAAAGATCCGCCAGAGGAAAGCCAGCCAACTCGAAGCCGAAGGGATGGAAGTAGCAAGGCTGAGTTTAGAAGATAAAATTGCCCAGCTCAATCAGGCAATAGATGACGTGCGGCTGCAACTCGGCGACGTAAACGGCAACGCGCCGGCGTCGGGCAGCGAGGGTTCGATCGCCCAAGACTCCTGAATCCCTTTAAAATTTTAGATTAGTCTGGCCGATCGATGGGGGCTACTGACATCTTGCACCATTCTCGCTTAACAGGCCTTTCGGGCCTGTGAAGCCAAGAGTGAATTTTATTGTGGGCCGTTACTCTTCTAGCCCGCCCGTAAACAGCCTCATGCTCCCCCTCTCCCCCACCTATGCTAAACTTTAAGTTAAAGTGTCTGTAAACTTTACTCAAACTTCAACGAGAATATATGAGTTATTCCATAGGCCTTTTGGCAACCACGCTGTCCACATTTCTGCAAATCTATGTAGCCCTGATGATTATTCGGGTGCTGTTAAGTTGGTTCCCTAACATCAATTGGTACGACCCCCCGTTTTCAATTTTGAGTCAGTTAACAGACCCTTACCTCAATCTATTCCGCTCGATTATCCCCCCCTTGGGAGGGATTGACTTTTCCCCGCTGATTGCGTTTTTTGTACTTCAGTTCGGCTCGGAATTTTTGATTGGTCTTTTGACCAGCTTGCAAACATCCTTGTAGTTTGAAAAGCTTAAGTTTTTAAGCATCGAGCGTAAATTGTTTGGCCGACCTAGCTGCCGGCAACTAAATTTTAGATTTGACATTTTTAGATTAACTCCCCGGTTGAAAAGCTGGGGAGTTAATCGTAAATTAGAAATGAGAAATTGCCGGCCACTCAACAATCGAAAATCGAAAACTGCATCGCAATTTCACGGGCAGCCAATCTAAAATCTCAAATAGTTTCGTTAGCGGCGAACCACGCCAGTAAAACCTGTAGCTTTAAATTGCTTGAGCTTCAAAGGTGTTCGTTGATTGGCGGCAACCGAAATTCTGAGCTGAAAATCGCTAACTCCGGGAGGAACTTCTTCTATAGAACCCAAGCGAGTCCGGTTTTGCATCACCGGATTGTCGTCAGCATCATAAATGCGGCCGAAAATATCGGCATTGACAACTGGTTTGCCGGTGCTATTTTCAGCTTTCCCAGTAATCAAAAAGCAGGTAGCTTCCATAGAACTGCCACTGGTGACTGTTCCTTCTCCCATTTCGGCTGGACATTCGCGATAAGAAAGGTCGGAAAGTTTAATCGGGGTCAGAGCCCAAGCAGGTGGAGTGAATACCAAACTAAAAATTCCGATTAGGCAAGTAGCAAAAAAAAGGCTGATAGCTCGAAATTTCATAAATGGCGGGGTAAGTATATTTTAATTCTCAGCTTAGCGCGAATTCAGCCTCAAATTTCTACTTATATGAATTCGGAAAACTACAGCACTTTTTGAAGCAATGGCATTAGTCTAGACCTAAATGCTGTCGCAAAGCTTGGCGCATCACATCCACTGGGACGGATTCTTTATCTAGCCAAATTTTTAAGGCGGCTGCTCCTTGTTGAACTAGCATTTCAAGTCCGTCAATAGCTCGCGCTCCCCGAAGCTGTGCATCTTTGAGAAACTGGGTAGGATTAGGGGTGTAAATTAAATCATAGACGATCGCACCTGCGGAAATTCGATCGATCTCACCAGCCGCAACCGGCGACTTTTCCCCCTGCGGATACATCCCCACAGGCGTCGTGTTCACCAGCAAATCTGCCTGCGAGATTAAGCTTGACAAATTATCCCAAGTATGCACCTGCAAATTCTGCACGGGCATCGGAGAATTGACCCAACTCTGCTGAAATTCCGCTAAATTTTGTTCGTTGCGGCCGACAACGTGAATCTCTGCACATCCCAATTGAGCGCATCCAGCCACAACAGCTCTCGCCGCCCCGCCATTCCCCAAAATTACCGCTACTTTCTGACTCCAATCGGAAGCCCCCCTAGCCCCCCCTTGGTAAGGGGGGGGACAGGATTCGACAGCCCTATTTCCCGTTTCTAAGGGAGAAATCGCTTCTACTTTCTGACTCCCATCGGAACCCCCCCTAGCCCCCCCTTGGTAAGGGGGGGGACAGGATTCGACAGCCCTATTTCCCGTTTCTAAGGGAGAAATCGCGTCTTTAGCCCCCCCTTGGCAAGGGGGGGTTGGGGGGGTTTGCAGGGGCGCGAGAAAGCCTTCAACGTCTGTATTTGTACCGCACCAACCTTTGTCAGTCAGGTATACGGTATTGACTGCGCCGATCGATCGGGCGATCGGGGAAACTTCTGACAACAGCGGTAAGATTGCTTGTTTGTGGGGAATCGTGATGCTAAATCCCCGAACGCCGATCGCCGCAAATCCTGCAAGAGCAGCTTTTAAATCCCCTGGTTTTACCGGAAACGGCAAGTAAACAAAATCGACTCCCAAGTGGGAAATAGCAGCATTGTGCATCGCCGGCGACAAAGAATGTTCGACGGGATGACCAATTACTCCTAACAGTTTAGTCGTGCCTTTAATCATTTTTGTTAGTTGACTGTTGACTGTTTATGATTAGGCGGAGATAACTCTCAACCATCAACCATCAACTCTCAACCATCAACTGTCAACTGTCAACTCTCAACTCTCAACTGTTTCCCGAAACTCTTTGGCGTCAGCCAAAATCGGATTGACATCAAACCAATAATCTTCGCCGTAACGGTATTCAAAAACCCAGAGACTCCGCAGCAATATTTGGTATTTAGTTTCCCCGTTCACAGTTTTGGTAACGGATACTTGGCGCAGCAATTGCCACTCATCAGGTTCGATCGCCAAAGTAAGCTGGTGGCGGCGCTGGACGATCACATTTTCCAAAGTTTCCCGCGACAGAGGAGGGTCTTGTTTCTGCAGACAGCCATACAGTAGTTGCAGCAAATTGCGGACATGACCACCGCTAACTCGACACAGGCGATCGAGAGTTTCCGCAGAGTCGAAAACTTTGCCCACCAAAGCATAGCGCTGTGAAGGATGCACGGTGGGAAAAGCCCGCGCCAGAACCATTTGCCGCAGCAATTCCACACCCTCAGAGCACTCAGAACCGTCGCTAAACTGCACCGGCACCATCGGCAAAACCTTCGGATCTACCCCAAATCGATTGGTCAACTGGCCCAAATCGTTAGAGAAAATCAGCACCAAAGGAATTGTATACACGACGTGGCAATTTAGTCTTGCCAACTGTTCGCCGCGATCGACAAACAGATATTCCGGCTGCAGTCGCCCCGTCGGTTTCGCGCACAGGTGTATGCGATCGAGATTGTCGATAATTACTACAAGTCCTTGTTTCCCTTGGCGTTTGAGTTCTTGATTAGCCGGCTCCAGCAACTCCTTATTAAGCGCATCTAAAATTACGTTAGTTCGGGGCTCCAAATATTGCCTCAACTCCGATCGCAGATTCGGAGCATCTTTCGCCTTAGCAGTAATTTTCCCAATTCCCAAAGACAGAGAAAATTCTCCCTCCGTGCTGGCATTTATTTCCCCAAAACCAGGGACATTAGCTTCAGCGCTCAAGTCTATTTGAGTTTGAAAAACATCAGCAACCCCTTTGAGCAAAGCTTTAAAACCCCTCGGTTGCAGCTTGATTTTCATTTTCTCAATGCTTTCGCTCACCTGACGAGCAACGCTCAACAAAATGTCAGTGATATCTACATCTGCCATGTCTAAGTCTTTACTCGACTCAAAATAAACAACATGAAATCCTTGTTGCTGCAATTGAGCTTGTAGCCGCAGCAATTCAGTTGATTTACCAGAGCCGATGTGACCGGTGAATAATTGACAGGTAGGTGCATCCGGGGACAGACGGCTGATGGTGCGCTCCAATTGTTCTACGATCGTGCCGCCCCGCACTGAAGAGAAATCGATATAGTATTGTCGGTCTTGTTGATTTGCTACTGCCAGGGTGTAGCTGGGATTGCAGGCGCTATAAAATTTCTGTAAATTTAGTTCCATACCCTGTTCCATCTTTCACAACATTATGCCCTAATTCCTTATTCGTTTCGCTACTTTACTAATCCGAACAAGTGGCCCGTTTATTGTGCTGTTTTATTTTGCGGTCAATATCTTGATGTAGCTCATACAATTTTAGATTTTAGATTTTAGATTTTAGATTTTAGATTTTAGATTTTAGATGGGTAATGACTCATCACTATCGGGTTTGGGTTCTTCCCTCCCTGGCTATTCTTTTTTTAAACTTTTATCATAATACGCGCTAACCAATTATACCTAATTTTTGCCTATAGGGAATGAAGGGAAATCACTAATACCCGATAACTAGGCAATCGCTCTGTCTGTGCCGATCGCAATTTTGTATATTGAAATCAACGACGAAGAGTGGGCGGTAATGTTCTCGCGTTAAAGTGGCTATTTGAGTACGGTTAACCGAATATATAAAGGGCGGGTGCAAGTTCCCGCCCCGACTTCATAAACCAATATATTGTGTTTTCTATGCTGAATTGTCCGATAAATTATCTATATTCCGCCTCGGATACAAAAAATACTTGTTGTCAGTTTGAATAAAAAAAACACGCTAGTATAGAAACCGCCAAGGCGGTTGCTATATCCCCATTAACCGATTAATCATGGCTGTAATTACTAATCCTAAGATTAGCGAAATCAATCAGCTAATCCGCATTTAAATTGCATAGTAAAATAAAATTTTTTTCTTGTGGGGAGTAGGGGTTGGGGCCGAAAGCCCGCCGTTAACATACAAATTAAATGCACAACAGCTTAGATCAACAAACCCATATTCTTTTCGTCCTATACTTTGTAGTTTGGTATTCTTGAGTGGCAGTTAGTTTGATTATTCAAATCCTAAATATACTCAGTACAGTCAGAGACCATACTGAATTGCCAACCATTTCTCACGCTTGCCTGCCCGTTATCAAATTTCTCAGTCTCATCAAACTGTGGTTCAATTTAGTCCACTTAAGTGGACTTCAGCTATGAGACAGGGATTGAAATCCCTGTCGGATTCTCGGACTCATCGATCGACCCCGATCGCACTTTTGGGGCGATCGGGTTTTGCTTTCAGTCCGCCGGGGATTTCAATCCCTCTCGGACTATGGGACTCGCAGATCGATCAACAGCGTAACATCACCAAAAATCCCCCGCTACAGCATTACCATAGCGAGGGATTTTTGTCAACCTAGAAAATCAACTTTCTTGCAGTTTGTTGTTAGCTTCTGTCAGTAGCAGCCACAGGCTCAAAACTCGGAACCACAATTTCACCATTCTGCTTAGTCAACTGGTTGTACAGTCTTTCAGTATTCGGGAAATTAGCAGCCGGTAGAGTCGGGAAGCGGCGGTAAGGAACAGTATCCTCACCAAAAGCCTCAGCATATTCAACGCTGTTCAACATCGCGTTGATAAAGCCCTTAATCCCTTTACTTGCCAAGATTTGGTTGTACGTCCGAATCTCCGCTTGATTGCGGGGAGCACGGCCCAAGAAGTGCTTGGTTCCCAACTCAATTACCTTAGTATTGGGATAAGGTGCGTAGAACTGTTTGACGTACAGCGACGAGCAGCCCAAAGCCTCAATGAACTCCTTGAGATTGATTTCATTGTTGCCCAGTTTGCTTTCCAGCGCCGTGAATTCATTCTTCACAACGTAGGGATTCAAGTCGCGTTCAAAAACTTGACGGTAAGCAGCTTGAATTAAAGTTTTCAAAGCTACTTTGTCCGAAGTAGTCGTCAGCTTGAACACCTTAGTTTGTTCGCGCCGCTTGCTGACACCTTGAGCGAGGCTATTTTGTAACTCGAAATCGCCCCGATCGAGCGCAGTGCCGAGTTCAATAAATCGAGGAGTTTCAGGAGTCTTAGCTTGGACATTTTGCTCAGCGACGGAACCCGATCGCATCGTCCGCATCGACAAACCACCGGGAGTCACATAGCGCTCGTAGGGCACTGTATCTTCCCCGAAAGCTTCGTTGTACTCCATGCTGTCCATGATGCTATCGACTAGCGCGTAGAAACCCTTCTTAGCGCAAATGTCAAAGTAAGCGTTCATTTCCTGGCGGCCATAGGTAGGGCGTCCCAGGAGTCGGCGGTGAATGTACTCGATCGCCTTACAAACGTAGAGCTTGCTCCAGTACATATTGCGGAACACATCAGACTTCGCCAACATCCGAATAAACTCGCGCATCGGAATCTCGCCGTTTTCCAGCTTAATTTCCGCCACCTTTTGGCGCTGGCCGTCGAACACGTCGCGACCGAACACTTGCAGGTAAGCAGCCCGAATCACCGCTTGGGTGGAACTTTCGGTAAATTTGACACTGGAAGCATTGCTGTAGCTGCTGGAGGCACCGCGGGCAGTTTTCTTGGAAGCAACATAGTTGCTCGGTAACTGGTCTAATTTAAAGACCTTGGGGCCCAGAGAACCAGGAGCAGCACCGCGAGCCGCCGGATTGCTCAACTGATTGTCAATCCCCGCACCTTGACGGATCAGGATACGGCGGGTGTCTTTGCCGAAGGGAGCCGGACGGCTCTTGGGGTTGCGAGTTTCTTTCGGGAAAATCGCGCCGAACTGAATTTCTAAGGGGTCATTGCCAACACCGTAAACGTGCTGGTCTGGCAGAGGCTGGGTGTAGCCAGCAAACAAGGTGATGAACTGAGGAACCTTGCGGAACGGAGCGCTGAAATTGAACAAATCAATTTGCGGGCCCCAGTTGCGACACTCCTGAGCTTCTTGGCCCAAACCGCGTAGGTAAGGCACTGTTTCTTCGCCGAAGTAATCGGAATATTCTTGCGAATAGACCATCGCGTCTACGAGGGCTGGCAGGCCGCCTTTGCTGACGATCGCAAAATACTTGCTAAATTCCTCCCGCGAGCTCAAACCGCGGCCCAAGAAGTGGCGGGCGGCAAGTTCTACAGCGCGGCTGTTGACAAACGGCTCGTAGAATTGCTGACGGTACAGAGGAGATTTGCCAAGGCGGCGAATAAACTCTTTCATCGAGATTTCGCCATTTTTGACCTTGGATTCCAAGTCAGAAATGCTTTGGCTGTATGCGCGGCTAATGTCGCGCTCGAATACTTGGCGGTAAGCTGCTTTGATTACTTCTAGCTTTTCTGCCGAAGACAGACCGGTTTTCATGACGAATTTCGATCGCCGCTCGGCTGCGTTGAAGTAGATTTGGGGCAGTTGCAAGCCTTGCTGGTCGTTGCTTTCGCGCTGCCGCACCTTGTCTGAAGGTGTGGGAGCTTTGAATTCGGTAATTGCTACGTCGAAATACTGTCCGACGATCGCAGCGGCCTCTGCATTGTTTTTGAAATATCCCAAAGATGCAGCCTTCATTTCCTGCATTGCCACAATTGTGGCCGCTGAAGAGCAAGCATTTTCGATGATTTCCCGCAATCCGCGCACGTTCACCGAAATAATGTTCGGGTCGCCAGCGACAATTGCGTAGGTGATGTAACGCAAAAACCAGCTCAAATCCCGCAGAGATTTGGTCATGTTGCCCGGGCCGTAGCGCGAGACATTGATCGGCTGAAATCCTGCTGGGATTGGGCCGCTGTAGCCGCCACCGTTGCCAGAAAATAGATTTCCTAGCCCCAAGAAACCACCGCCACCGCCACCGCCGTTGCCGCCGCCTGCGCGACCTTCAACGTAGGTAACAGTTCCCAGTTTCATGCCTTCAGAGACATTGCCCGATCCGCCGCGAGCCGCGCCTGCTACAGCCATCGCAGGTTCTTGTGGTCTTTCCAAAAATGCCAGCGGGGAACCGCCGGTAAAAATCCGGTTGGCTGCGCGGGATACTATCAGTTCCGAGTTTTGGGTCAGCGTCGCAGAGATATCGATCCGAAGAGCCCCGGAACTGAAATAACTTGCCAGTTCGCTGAGTTCGCCCCGCTGTAGAAAGCGGTCTTGCTGTTCTGCTTGCGAAATTGTTGCGACCGGTACAGTTTGATATAGTTGCGGACGCGCAACCGAGCTTCCACCACTTGCTTTTACAGTCATTAGACTCTTTCGCTCCCTATCTAAATCGTTGCAGCATTTAACCAGACTAACCTTGCCTTCTCATGCAGGTCAAAGTAGGTATTTTTGCTTTGTTTACTTTTTGCCTTTACCTGTCACGAGGTTCGGGCGCGCTTACTTTCTTAGATTAAAATGTTTTGGTTTCATCTTTCTGCCTGCGGGTAAATGTCCGATCCGAAGGCAGGCACGGGGTACTCCCTCCGCTGCGATCCGTCGGTATACCCGTGGAAAAAAAGACTCGGCAGGAGAGTTGCCTTTGGGCGATTGCAGCCAGTGCCTTGAATTAAAGGAAAAGAAAATCAAAAATTTTCTTCTGCCTGTTTCGGGGCTTTTGACTTTCTACGGAAAGACGCCTCCGCTTTACCCGACAGTTCAGCGGTGGGCTATTGACAGTCCTCGTTTGTTAAAAAGCCTGTCGAGATTTATTGTATAGATTTAAGAGAGCTTATATGAGAAAAAATGATAAGTTTTATTACGCAGAAGCTGTCAACCGATTTTAGATTTTAGATTTTAGATTTTAGATTGAAGAATCGACCCCACCGATAAATCCGGGGGGCGCGGATCAAATTGCTGTCGGTCAGTGGTCAGCGGTCAGTTGTCAGTCCAATCCCGAATCCCCAAGCCCAACAAATGTCACCTATGGATACTACACCCGATATCAGTGCTGCCGTGCGGCGGCTGTACGATACTTTCCCTTTCCCGCCCGATCCTTTGTCAGATGAACCGCCCCCTGGGTACAACTGGCGCTGGAGTTGGCCTGATGCTTACAATTTTTGCACCGGCCAAAAGCCGCGAAAACTCGATATTCGGATTTTAGATGCTGGCTGCGGCACAGGTTCGAGCACCGATTATCTGATTCACCTCAATCCCGAAGCTTCGGTAACGGCGATCGACCTGAGTGAAGGTGCTTTGAAAGTAGCACAAGAACGCTGTCGGCGCTCAGGAGCGCGCGAAGCTGATTTTCGCCACCTCAGCTTGTACGATGCCGCCGAGTTAGAGGGCGAGTTTGATTTGATTAACTGCGTGGGCGTGCTGCACCACTTACCCGATCCGATCCGGGGCATTCAAGCGCTGGCGGCGAAGTTGGCCCAGGGCGGTTTGATGCACATTTTTGTGTATGCTGAGCTCGGACGCTGGGAAATTCAATTGATGCAAAGGGCGATCGCACTTCTTCAAGGCCCGAAAAAAGGTGACTATCCCGATGGTGTGAAAGTCGGTCGTCAAATCTTTGCTTCTTTACCAGAAAACAACCGTATTGTCAAGTACGAAAAACAGCGTTGGGCAGGAGAAAATCAGCGGGACGAATGTTTTGCTGATATGTACGTTCACCCGCAGGAAATTGACTACAATATAGAGACTTTGTTCGAGTTAATTGATGCTTCGGGATTGGAATTTATCGGTTTTTCAAATCCGGGATATTGGCAGTTAGAAAGACTTTTGGGCAAAGCACCGGAATTGATAGAAAGAGCTCAGGGTTTGACGGAACGGGAGCTTTATCGATTAATTGAATTGTTGGATACGGAAATCACTCATTACGAGTTTTTCTTGGGCAAAAAGCCTGTTAATAAAATTGATTGGTCGGACGATCGGGCACTTTTGGCGGCAATTCCAGAGTTGAGTGGTTGTATGCACGGTTGGCCTAGTCAACAAGTGTTTGATTGCAATTACCAATTGCTCAATTTGTCAAGTGGGGAATTTGAGTTTTTGCAAGGTTGTGTACCCCCCCCAGCCCCCCCTTGCCAAGGGGGGGAGAAAGAGGGAACCTCGCCTGGGCAAGGTAAAGGAGAGAAGACTGTTGGGGAGATTTTGGGGAATGTGGAGATGGGATTGGATGAAGTGCGATCGA
>NZ_JAUBUC010000015.1:0-13735 GCF_036705285.1 Microcoleus sp. B4-C1
CCGTCCTTTTTGGACGGGCGGGACGCCCATCCCACAATAACAATTAAAATTATAAGTTATTTAATTCGCGATCCTAAAGACTGCACTAGAGGCGATCGACTCCCTAACTGTCAGGTCAAGCAGATATGGTATTACTTGCTAGAGAACTGCTGCGCGATCCTTATTGGCCGATGCGCGCTGCGAAGCAACTACGTCAATCCGTGCCTGCTCCTATTCAATACGATCGCGCTTGGTGATTAAGCGGATTTGCGATCAATTTTAGGTGAGCGGATTTAATCAATTAACAGGAGTGAATATGTCTGAGATTCAAAACAAGGTTGTGATCATTACAGGAGCAAGTAGCGGTTTAGGTGAAGCCACCGCTCATCGTTTAGCCGCCAGCGGAGCCAAACTCATGCTTGCTGCCCGCCGCGAAGATAGACTCAAAGACTTGGTGGCTGCAATCGAAAAAACAGGTGGCACCGTTGCCTATCGAGTCACCGATGTTGCCGAATAAATATAGCGACTACTGTATTTCATCAATCACCGAATATGCTGTAATAAAACTGAGTATCGATTAGCAAGCAACTTTGCCGCATCCGGCTATCACGCAATAACAATGAAGAAATCGGAGAGATACATCGAAAAACATGGGCAATACAACTGCTGTAATTGTTTTTAATAACGCACTTATTTTAGATATATAGCCACCCTAAATCATTCGCCTAATTATTGTACGGGCAATCCCACGCCCGGTTGCCCCCATAGATAGGGGGTAGGCACGGGGAGTAGGGGTAGCACTACCCCTACAAATGTACATGAATGATTTAGGATTGCTATAATAATTCCCAAATTATACAATAAATTGAGAATTTATGTTTATGTTTAAACTATTTTAATTTTAAAATTTTAGGGATACTATAAAAGGCATGGGTGAAAAAAGATATTATATAAATTCCGCTATATTCAAGCTGTTGTGTGTGAACTAAGGATCGCGAATTAAATAATTTACACTCTTGAAAGTGGGATGGGCGTCCCGCCCGTCCAGAAAGGGCGGGCGGGACGCCCATCCCACAAGAACCATCACGCATTCTAAGTTATTTAATTCTCATTCCTAATTAACAATAAATATTGGTTTAATAAACTAATTTTTGCGGATAAATTTAGATTGTGTAGCAGGAATAGCGAGAATCATGTAAACTTGTGTAACAAAAATAAACACTTGTAGCTGCCCACAGGTGAATATGTTAGAATCAATGCCGAACTCAGTTGAACAAAGTAAAAGAAATCAAAGCTATGACATACGTTGCATGCAATTTGTGCGGTAGTAATGACTATACTGTGAGATTTGAGCAGGGAGTAGCCCAGGTAAATCAAATTGTCAATTGTAAAGCCTGTGGATTGATGTATGCTAATCCGAGAAGCACAGAAGTAGATAGTGTATTAATAGAAAACTACGATCCAGAGTTTGTATTATCTGCGATAGTTAACCAAGATTCGCAGAGACTGGAAAAAGAAGCACTGCAGGTAAAAGATTATGAAAAAACCAGAGCTTTTCTTCACAAACATTATCCCCAGAAAGGTAAGTTAATTGAAGTGGGAAGTGGCTTGGGGTATTTGTTAAACTTCTTTAAGCAAGATGGGTGGAATGTAGTTGGGCTTGAACCTAATGTGGGTATGTGCAGATATGCAGAATCGGAGTTTGGAATCGAAATCATCCCAACCATATTAGAAAAAGCTGAACTAGAAGATCGATCGGCAGACGCTGTATTGATGATGCACGTGATCGAACACGTATCCGATCCTTACAGTACGTTGAAAGAAGTTTATCGGATCTTGAAGCCGGGTGGGATATTCGTGATGGAAACCCCCCGCTACGATACATTGATTTTCAAATTATTGGGTAAAAGAGAAAGAAGTCTCAGTTGCGACGGACATATTTACTTTTTTACGACCACCACGCTAGAAAAACTTGCAACTAAGGCAGGATTTACCGTGCTTAAAACAGATTATGTAGGGCGATCGCTAACACTCGACAGGCTATTTTATAATTTGGGCGTTGTGAGCAAAAGTCAGGCCATTAAACAAATCCTTAAGGATGTGGCAGTTAAACTGCATTTAAATAAAATTTCGTTATATTTAAATACACGGGATATGGAACGTATATATTTGAAAAAACCCGATTCTGGCTCAGCATAACAAAACTTAAGCGCACAGAAAAGATGAGATTACCTCAAATGTTTGAGTGCGCTTGTACCCTGACAGTTATTACCCATTACATTAATCCCCTTGCGCCAGACTCTACGAAGACAAATTTTAGCGAGGGAGGCTGTGGGTGACACCACTGGGGTTTCCGGGCTATACAACGAATCAAGCCAGATGCGGAGTTTTGCGGCTGCGCCGTCTTTTGATGAAGTGCTGCATTAGCTTGGCCATCGGAGAAATCAGCAAGGTGTGCCGGTGGGTTCGATGCACATCCCCTCGCGATGTGTGGGGACTCGCTATCGGTTTCTCTGACTGCATCGTTGTGTCGATCGCACCTTCCCAGGTCAAACTCAACAATCTAATCAATCTAGCAACCATAATATCGGATAATTGTAAAGCAATTCACCAAGCTAACAGCGTCACTAACCCCAGCCTAAAGGCATGGGGCTTGAAAGAGGAAGACTCACCACCTTCTTAATTTGAGACTAAAACAGTGTCTAGCCTGCGTCTTTGAGACAAACTGAATTATCTGGTGGTGGTACACCGAACGATGTTACTGGATGCCTCCCTAGTCTGTAACCTCAAGGGATATCAGTGGCGAAGGGATATACACACACGGGCTTACCGCCACTTGTTATGCGTACAGGTAGAAAGCACTCGATCCGTAACTGTCCGGGTTAAAGGCGAATACAAAACGTCGAACGTCGTTAGTATATCCAAGGCGGTAACAAGCATTCATCGGAGGAGAATTCCTCCCCCCCCATCCAATGTAAAGCCGTCCTAAAAGGACGGGGTTTCAAACCCATATTTCTGATGAGTATTGACCAATTAAACGCAGACTACGGCATAGCCGAGAACCTCACCTTCGCCACCGGAAACGGTGGTTTCCCGATGATTCACATCGACAACGGTCAAGCCAAAGCCTTAATTTCTGTGTATTCCGGTCAAGTGCTCTCCTTTCAACCAGCCACCGAAACCACAGACTTGATGTTCGTCAGCGACAAAGCCTACTACGCAGAAGGGAAAGCCATCAAAGGCGGTATACCCATCTGTTGGCCCTGGTTTGGCCCAGATCCCGAAGCCTTGGGGCGTCCAAGTCATGGGTTTGTGCGGAATCGCCTCTGGAATGTGCTAGAAACCGCCACAACCCCCGATGGTGCAACTAAAGTCACTCTCGGACTCAAGGATAGCGATGAAACTAGAGGAATTTGGCCCCAAGCTTTTGAACTGGCGATCGAGATTACGATCGGCACCAGCCTCACGGTAGAATTAATCACCCGCAATCTAGGCGACAAAGCATTTCCCCTCACCCAAGCTTTCCACACCTATTTCCAAGTAGGCGATATCAACCGCGTGCAGGTTTTAGGTTTAGAAAATAGCCAATATCTTGATAAAGCGGATGGTGGGGTGGAAAAAACTCAAGTGGGTGCAGTGGTAGTAACAGGTGAAGTCGATCGCATTTATCTCGATGTCACCAATGAATTAGTCATTGACGATAGCGCCCTCAATCGTCGGATTCGCATTAAATCATCGGGTAGTAAATCCGTCGTAGTGTGGAATCCCTGGGTGACAATTTCTGCAAATATGGCCGACCTTGATGATGCAGATTATCAGCGCTTACTCTGCGTAGAAACGACCAATGCAGCTACAGATATTGTGGAAGTTCCCGCTCATGGTGAGTTCCGCTTGCAGGCAATTTACAGCGTGGAACGCGACTAAGAAATTAGAGCTTAAGCTTAGCGGTGATGGGGTCAAAATTCTCAGTAAGCGGGTCAACATTTCAATTGGATATTTTGGGCGTTGCTCAAATCCCACCCACAAGACTGGGATTGTTTCTTTAAATACCACTTAAATGCCGATTAGCTGATTGAATTGAAAAACTCTGTCACCGTAATGACTAATAATACCATGTCCGATCGAGCGATTAAAAGGGCGGGTTTTTGAGATTGTCAATTATTGGCAGATATTTTTCGTGAGGGGATCCCCTACCGTATTAGGGGTAATCGACCGGACATGATATAATACCAAATCCCAAATTTCTCCCCTGTTTATTTATTAGTCCGTGAAAGACGATCAGCGAAACTGACTCGAACCGTCTAGCCACAGACAAAACTTTGTACGATCAGTTTCTACAGCCGACTCCTATTTTTCTACTAACCATCAATTATTATGCAAATCTTCAACTGGACAAAACTTCAAAATGGCTCAGACATTCGCGGTATCGCCCTCGAAGGCGTTCCCAATGAAAAAGTCAACCTCACCCCTGAAATTGCCACAATCTTAGGTAAATCCTTTGTCAGTTGGCTGGTGCAAAAAGTCCAGAAACCAGCGGCAGAATTAACGATCGCGATCGGGCGTGACAGTCGCCTATCAGGCCCAACCTTAATGCAAGCTGTCATGGAGGGAATCGCCTCACTTGGTGCAACCGTGTACGACTTTGAAATGGCCTCAACCCCCGCCATGTTTATGAGTACAATCACCCCTGGTTTTGATTGCGACGGCGCAATTATGCTGACTGCTAGCCATTTGCCCTTTAATCGAAACGGCTTAAAGTTTTTCACAGCCCAAGGTGGGTTACAAAAGCAGGATATTACAGATATCTTAGCACTAGCGCAAAGCAATTATTTTCAGCCATCCTCATCGCCCGGTAAGATTACCAAGCATGATTTTATCTCTGTTTATGCTAACCAATTTGTCACAAAAATCCGGGAAGCAGTCAATCATCCCGATAACTTTGAGGAACCACTAACAGGATTAAAAATTGTTGTGGATGCGGGCAATGGTGCGGGCGGTTTTTATGTTGATAAAGTCTTAAAACCTTTAGGTGCAGACACTACGGGCAGTCAGTTTTTAGAACCAGATGGTACTTTCCCCAATCATGTGCCAAATCCCGAAGATAAACAGGCAATGCAGTCAATTTGTCAAGCGGTAATTGAAAATCAAGCAGATTTTGGGATTATTTTTGATACCGATGTCGATCGCAGTGCGGCCGTCGATGGAGTTGGCAAGGAACTGAATCGCAATCGCTTAATTGCCTTGATTTCTGCCATTATATTACAAGAACACCCAGGCTCTACCATTGTCACCGATTCTATCACCTCCGATGGCTTGACACAATTCATCGAACAAGATTTAAAAGGAATTCACCATCGCTTTAAACGCGGCTACAAAAATGTGATTGACGAGTCGATTCGCCTCAATGAAGCCGGACAGGAATCATGGCTGGCGATTGAAACCTCTGGACATGGAGCTTTGAAAGAAAATTACTTTCTGGATGATGGCGCTTATTTGGTCAGCAAATTATTGATTGAATTGGCTAAGTCAAAGCTAGCAAACCAATCTTTGCCGGATTTAATTGCGAATTTAAAAGAACCCGAAGAAAGTGCAGAATTTCGGATTAAAATTGGTGTGGATGATTTCAAGGCTCACGGCGATCGGGTTATTGAGCAACTGCAACAATTTGTCTCAACCCAAGCAGACTGGAAAATAGTTCCCAATAACTACGAAGGTTTGCGAATTTCCTGCACGTCACCTAGCGAATCTGGCTGGTTTCTGTTACGCTTATCACTCCACGATCCGGTGATGCCTTTGAATGTTGAGTCTAATTTTAAGGGTGGTGTTGCTCACATAGTCGCTCGGCTTTTAGCTTTTTTCAAAACAACAGAATCCCTTGATTTTTCGGCACTATCGCTCTAAGTTTTACTCGTGTTAGACTATTAGTAAACCAAACCCAATGAGGAATTTAATCATGTGGCTTTTAATCATAAAATGTTCTGCTGAAAGCTGGGATACCCATTCCAAAGCTTTCAAAGCGATCGCTGCCAAATATCCTGCCACGCCTTCCTCTTCCAAAAAGATGAAAGGTGATGGTCAACGCATCATGGAATATCAGCTTGAGAATGTCAACGATGTAGAGGAATTTATGGAAGAATGCTTGACCTTAGATGGTTTTACTGCTACCTTTGAATCCCTGTAAATTTAGGTAATCAGATTATAGAAATTCTCAATTTTTATCTCAGACAATTTTAGATGTGAGATTTTAAAATAGGGAATCAATACTATTTTGCCAACAACAGGCTACAATAACTAGAGAGTTTGAGGAACGTTCTCGGCAAATAAACGGCAAAGAAAGAATTGATTTAACAGCAGAGGAGTTAAAAATAATTATGTTGTAGCGCCGTGAACTATAACTAATGCCAATTGTTAAAAGCTATGCAACAGTAGCTAGGACTAATAAAATATAATTCCATCCGCTTAGAGATGAAGAGTGTTTCTGTTGAAACTTGGGTTCTCCTAGATTTGTAGTGGAAACGGTAGTGTGAGCGTCTGGCTGAAGCGGGCTTTCCTCCCCGCACTACAGAAATTTTTATTGCGGATTGCTAGAGTTAGTCTAGATAGTTAAAAATATATCAGTGAGACAAAGGTTAAGGACTGCTAGTGATGGTAATGACTGTGAATCGAGACAACTGCGGGCTAAGTACGGAAATAATTACGGGTCGGATTTTGCGGTGGGGGCAGTTGAAAGCAAACAAGCTAACCGCTGGTTCGATCGGGGGAATTGTTGCTGGCTTTCTGAGTTTTGCCCTGCCGGTACAAGCTTTGCAGGTAGTTGTGACGCCGACAAATCCCCAACTGGGAGATACGCTGTCAGTAATGATTCAGGTTGACGGTAACGGCGGGGAAACTCCAACAGTTTCTCTACAGCAAAAAAACTACCCCGCTTTTCCGATCGGCAACGGCCGCTTTCGGGCCCTGCTACCGACGACGCCGCTAGAGAAACCCGGTGCCCGCCAAATCCAAGTCGCAGGTGACGGACAAGTTCAGAACTTGAGTCTCCAAGTGCGGGATCGAAATTTTCCTACTCAATCCATCTGGCTACCGCCTGGGAAAGACAGCGAAGGTACAGACGCGGAGTTCGATCGCGTAGACGCATTTAAAGCACTCGTGACACCCGAAAAATTTTGGGACGGCAAATTGTTGCGCCCCAACTCCGGCGAAATTACCACTATTTACGGGGTGCGACGTTATTATAATGGGGTATTTGCTCAAGACTACTACCACCGCGGCGTTGATTACGCGGGTGCTTACGGTTCCCCTGTAGTGGCACCAGCCGCAGGTCGCGTGTCTCTAGTGGGACGCGAATCCCAAGGGTTCAAAATCCACGGGAATGTCGTTGGTATTGACCACGGCCAGGGGGTAGCCAGTATTTTGATGCACCTGGCCCGGATTGATGTCAAGGAAGGCGATGTCGTGAAACCAGGTCAAGTAATTGGTACTGTGGGCTCAACGGGGGCTTCCACAGGCCCTCACCTGCATTGGGGACTTTACGTGCATGGGCAGGCAGTCGATCCTGTACCTTGGCGGCTTCAGGGAGTTGAGTAGGAGTTTTTACAGGTTTTGACGGATTTATCAGTCAATTATGGGGTAAGTTTGTGGCTGGGGTGTGCAGATAACTTTATGGGTTATCAGTATTGAGTTAGGATTTGTATAAAAATTCTCAACTCAACTCTCAAAACTCGAATCTCAAGACGCTAACAATCGCGTCTTCACAAAACTTTATTGATGATGCCGTTGAGCGGGGACGCATATATGAGTATTGAAAAAATTGTTGAACAGGCTTTGCAAGATGGCTATTTAACGCCGTCTATGGAAGCTGAGGTGGGACGGATCTGCAATACGGCTTCGGAATTGTCGATCGAAGAGTACATGGCTCTCGATCGTCTGATGGGATCTTTGTTGACTGGCGAAGTTGTGGTTCTGCCACGCAAACAGTTCATCAACGTGATGGAAGAGTTGGTGCTCAGCGATGCGATCGCTAGGGTGGCCGAAATTGAAGCGACGAGCGACCTGAGTCTGGATGTGGGAGATATCGCAGCTTATGCTTTAAATAGGCTGCCACCTCTGTACGCTACGACTGAAGAGGGAGCTCACTTTCAAAGGGCTAGGGCTAAAGAGCAACTTCACGATTTGATTTCCAAAGAAGTCAACGCAGCGATCGCCCGCAACTTGGACAGGCCCGACACCCCAAACCCCACAGCTTTGGGCAAGTCTTCTGGAAACGAAGTTCTTTCACAGCTAAGCACTTGGCTGCAAGCTAACGCCACTAATTTTGAACCCCAGCCTTAGTACCAATCCAACAGCTCTATTTTGATTAAGTCGATCCCGCTCCATTCAGAAAGCGGGATTTTTAGTTTCTGAGCCAGCAAGATTCATCAGATGGCAGAAACCAGAATTCAAAAACAAAAAATTAAAATTTAAAAGTTTTCTATTTTATGTAAAAAATAAAAAACTCCTTCTTCTTTGTTCCTGACATCGGTTACATCTGACATCTTGCAGCAATATCAATAAGAGGATTTTTCGTGGGTCGGGCGGGTTTATAGAACCTATTTGCAAGCTTTCAGGCTGTTGGCGAACCCGCCCCTACGGCTAATTGAGAATGGTGCAAGATATCAGTTACATCCGAAGAAAGCGAATCCGTTGCCGAACTTCCTTCTTCTTTTAAACGATTAATTGCTGCTGTCAGAAGAGTCAGCCGAAGGACCAGCGGTAACTTTTGTCTCTCGTTTTTCGCGTTTTTTCCGTTCCGCTTGGATGACATCTTGAAGCACTATTCGTGCTTGGGCCATTTTTTCCAAATTGCTGCGGTACAAATCTAAATCT
Organism: Microcoleus sp. B4-C1; assembly: GCF_036705285.1. NCBI lineage: Bacteria > Bacillati > Cyanobacteriota > Cyanophyceae > Oscillatoriales > Microcoleaceae > Microcoleus > Microcoleus sp. B4-C1. The sequence goes on from NZ_JAUBUC010000015.1 coordinate 8,845, forward strand.
TTGCTAACTTTGTCTTCTGGCAGGTGCAAGGCCGCACTGACTTTGGCGATCGCGTCGTTTCGCGTTTCTTGGTCTTTTACCAAGTTAGGGTCAGCTTTTTCTAATAGCGAGAACAAACCGATCGCGAACAAGCGGCTGTACTTAAATTGAGGGTTGCTGGCGATCGCCCCTAAAGACGCTTGCAAATCCGCTGTATCTTCAAAGCTGGTCGAGCGATCGAGCCACGAGAGCAACTCTTGGCCGGAAAGTCTATCCGCCAAGCTTTCCAATCGCTGAGCGTCTTGCTTGTAGCGCTCTGGATCGTCTTCTAGGGACTTGCATAAAGCGTTAAAAATCGAAAGTCTGTCTGCTTCTGGGGCGTACCCAAGCATGAATCGATCGAAAGCTGTCACTACACCCAAAGCATAAATCGGGTCGTATTGAAAATCGGCATTCGCCGAAAGCAAGTGCATTTCTACCATCAACTCTTCCACCACTCGACGGTAAATTGAGTTGATCGGTCGAGTGTGAATCGTATAGAAACTTCGCTTAGTATCTGAAACAGTACGGTTATTGTTCACCTGAGTCTTATAGATAAATAATTTTGCCGTAGCGGGCGTGCCAGCGCGGCGTGAGTAAAGTCGGGGGAGTCAGTCGATTTTAGATTTTAGATTTTAGATTTTAGATTTACCCCACAGATAAATCTGGGAGCTTGAACTTTGGTCTAAAATTTTTATCTTTCCACGACTTAAGTACGTGGCACGGTATCCGTTGTTGGGCTGGGTCAATTCTGCGATCAGGCTGACAAAATTTGCCAGTTTTTTTAAGCGTTGCCGCCTCCTTGCGAGACAAAATTTTATCAAAAATATTTTACGCGCGATCGGCAGCAACAATTAATATGTCGCAATATGAGGGAAAAAACCCAGTATCTTTACAATCATAGCTCTTCTGGGATCGCTCATAAATCTCATCTTCTGACTTGCCCAGCCTTGATATGGTCTTACATATCACAATAACTTTTTCTTGTCAATCCCTAATCGTCAAAAAACAAACATGACAATTTCTCCTGAATTAATAGCTTTAGCCCAGTACATGGCGGGCGAATTTGACAACCGAGAACAAGCGCTAGCAGAGCCGGCGTGGTACGTCCACCTTCGTATGTGGCAAAGACCACTACCCGTTCCTTTATTTTCCGAACCCAGCATTGCCCTGTTTGCCGAACAAGCCAACATTCTGGAATTAGACAAGCCATACCGCCCCCGCATCGTGCAACTGAGGCACTCACAGATAGCGCCGGGACTTATCGAAGCTCAGTATTATATGTTTAATGACATTACAGCCGTCAAAGGAGCCGGTTGCAACCCCGACTTGCTTGGAAAGCTAACGAAGGAGCAAATCCAACTCCTCCCTGGCTGCACCCTGTCGGTTGCGGTGGAAAATTTAGGCTCAAACGGCTATCGATTTCGGGCATCTTTGCCGGAGGGCACTCGCTGCGGCTTTGCCTACGGGGGGCAAAATTACCAAGTAGACTTGGGATTTGAAGCCGCAGGCGAGGAATTTCTCAGCTACGACAAAGGAATAAGCCCCACCACAGGCAAGGCTATCTGGGGAGCTTTAATGGGCCCTTTTAGATTTGTCAAGCGTCAGGATTTTGCTGCTGAGATATTGGTTTGAAGCAAGAAGCAACAAGAAACTAGGAAGAAAAATATAGCTATCTAGGATAGAAGGCAAGACTTTACCTTGACCTATTCTTCTACTTTAGTGTTTTGGTGAACCTCTCAACCTCTCAAGAAAGGAAGAAAGCATAAGGAAGCTGGCAAGAATTTACCTGCTTCCTGTTCTTGTCCAGGGTTCCGGCGCTTTTTGTGAGCCTCAAGCTTAAATTGCGCTTACACCGCAAGCGATGCAAACGGGAGTGGTCAACTTGCGCGCGGCACCCCCTCTAGAGCTTCTTCTTCCGTTTCAAAGATTTCAAACACAGAATCCATCATGGTGACTTCAAACACCAGTTTGGCTTCGGGATGAACATTGCAAATGCGGAAACTTCCCTTAACTTTATCCGCATCCCGCATACCTGCTACAAGTGAGGTCAGGCCAGAGCTATCGATAAAGTTAACCTGACCAAGATTCACTACAACATGGCGGCTAAGTTTGGAAATACACTCTTGCAACTTGAGGCGGAATTGCCAAGCTGTAGTGATGTCCAACCGTCCTGTCGGTGCTAAGACGATAACTGTTGTACCGTCTTGAAGCGTGTGGGTTTTTTGATCAATATGAATCACTGACCCTTCCCTCAAATTTATTATCTATCGCGGTGGTTACTGTCCCAGTAGTTTAACTCAGGTCGGTGACTGCTGAGGCATCCAATTCGCCCAATCTTGCGGTTTTAAGAACTTGGAGTAGAGTTCGGCTTCGGGAGAGTTGGGTTCTGGCTCGTAACAGTATTCCCAGCGTACCAAAGGTGGCAGGGACATGAGAATCGATTCGGTGCGTCCGTTGGTTTGCAAACCAAAGGTCGTGCCTCGATCGTACACCAAGTTAAATTCAACGTAACGGCCGCGGCGGTAAAGTTGGAAATTACGCTCGCGCTCGCCGTATTCTTTCGATCGGTGCTTTTCAACAATTGGGGTGTAAGCTGGCAAAAATGCCCGGCCACAGTCCTGTACGAAGGCGAACAGCGACTCCCAAGTCCTAGGTTCCGGCATCCCGATGTTGTTGCTGCACTCAGCGGCCTTGCCTTTGACATGATGGTCGCGGTAAAGCGCGCCTTGAGCGCTTTGGTAGTCAAAAAACAGGCCGCCCACGCCGCGGGTTTCTTGGCGGTGGGGCAGGTAGAAATATTCGTCGCACCAGAGTTTAAATGTCGGATAATATCCGGGATGGTGGCGATCGCAAGTTGCTTTCAGAGTTTTGTGAAAATGAGCTGCATCCTCAGCCAAGGGGTAATAAGGAGTCAAATCCACACCGCCGCCAAACCACCAAATCGGCCCGGCCTCAAAATAGCGGTAATTCAGGTGAACCGTAGGCAAGTAGGGATTGCGGGGGTGCAGCACCATCGAAGTGCCTGTTGCATAAAAATCGTGACCTGCAGCTTCGGGGTGCTTGGCCAGAATCAAAGCCGGCAAACTTTCGCCCCACACTTGGGAAAAATTGACTCCCCCTTGTTCAAACACATCGCCTTCGCGCATGACGCGAGAACGTCCGCCCCCGCCTTCGGAGCGTTCCCAAGAGTCCTCCTTAAATTTGCCAACGCCATCGAGCTGTTCGAGGGATTGACAAATTTCGTCTTGTAGGGTTTTCATAAATTGGCTGACTCTAGCTCTAGAGTCAGCGGGCGGCAAAAACGGGGAAGTGGCGGTTTTAAGTGTGGTAGAAACTGTCATCCGATTTAAGATTTAAGATTTTAGATTTTAGATTGAAGAATTGCGACCACGGCTCAATTCGCCTATTGTGACCAAATTGCTTTCGGTCGTAGAAATTCTTGCCGATCGCATTTGAGTTTGAGATTGACCGTGAGTCCCAAATCCTGTCGTCATGTAATTATGCCACCGTAGGTCTGCAAATGATCGCTATGAAGTTACATTAAAAAATAGCAATAAAAATATACTTAAACCTGCGATCGAAAATTCGCAAACCCAATTGCAGAGCTATGGTGGAGAACACAATGCCCAATACACTCGATGTTAGTTCAGTCTTAGAAATCCTGCGACCCGTGCAAGACCCCGAACTGCAAAAGAGTTTGGTGGAATTGAACATGATTCGTAACATAAAAATTGACGGCGGTGTCGTCAGTTTCACTTTAGTGCTGACAACCCCTGCTTGCCCGCTGCGAGAATTTATTGTCGAAGATTGCCAAAAAGCGGTCAAACAGTTGCCAGGAGTCGAAAAAGTGGCGGTGGAGGTGACAGCCGAGACGCCGCAGCAAAAGGGAGTGGTCGATCGCCAAGGAATTGAAGGCGTTAAAAATATTATCGCAATTTCCAGCGGCAAAGGCGGCGTCGGCAAAAGCACAGTGGCGGTAAACGTCGCAGTAGCGCTAGCCCAAACCGGCGCTAAGGTGGGTTTGCTGGATGCGGATATCTATGGGCCCAACGACCCCAATATGTTGGGTTTAGGGGACGCAAAAGTGATGGTTAGGGACGGAAAAAGCGGGGAAAGCCTCGAACCCGCCTTCAACTACGGCGTCAAATTAGTGTCGATGGCATTTTTAATTGACAAAGACCAACCCGTGATTTGGCGCGGCCCGATGTTGAACGGGATCATTCGGCAGTTCCTGTATCAGGTGAATTGGGGCGATTTAGACTATCTGATTGTCGATATGCCTCCGGGTACTGGAGACGCGCAGTTGACAATGGCGCAAGCGGTGCCGATGGCTGGTGTGGTGATCGTGACTACACCGCAGACTGTGGCATTGTTGGACTCTCGCAAGGGTTTAAAGATGTTCCAGCAGTTGGGAGTGTCGGTGTTGGGAATTGTGGAAAACATGAGCTATTTTGTGCCACCCGATATGCCCGATAAGCAATACGATATTTTCGGTTCTGGTGGCGGGGAAAAGACTGCTGCTGAGTTGGGAGTGCCACTGTTAGGCCGCATTCCGCTGGAAATTCCGTTACGCGAAGGTGGGGATTCGGGGGTGCCGATCGTGGTGGGGCAACCGGGTTCTGCTTCAGCTAGGGAGTTGCGGGCGATCGCGGGCCGCATTGCCGGTAAAGTTTCCGTAGCAGCCTTAGCCTAACTCACATCTTGGATTGTTAATCAGCTTTTGATGGGCGGGCGTCCCGCCCAACCCCTACTCCCCACAAGAAACCTGTTGAATTTGTGGAACAGGCATCTTGCCTGTTGAATTTGTGGAACAGGCATCTTGCCTGTTGAATTTGTGGAACAGGCATCTTGCCTGTTGAATTTGTGGAAC
>NZ_JAUBUC010000015.1:13835-48389 GCF_036705285.1 Microcoleus sp. B4-C1
GAACAGGCATCTTGCCTGTTGAATTTGTGGAACAGGCATCTTGCCTGTTGAATTTGTGGAACAGGCATCTTGCCTGTGCTTGTTTGTGGAACAGGCATCTTGCCTGTGCTTGTTTGTGGAACAGGCATCTTGCCTGTGCTTGTTTGTGGAACAGGCATCTTGCCTGTTTTAGCATCAACTCTCGATCGCCAAGAAAAGGTAAACTGTAAACAGCAAACATAACATTGAAACAATTATGATTTTTCCAGGTTCTGCAGTTCGAGTTAAAGATAAGGGTGAGATTTACTACGCTTTTCAAGGACAAGTCCAGCGAGTTACCGACGGGAAAGTCGCGGTACTGTTTGAAGGCGGGAATTGGGACAAGCTGATTACGTTCCGCCTGTCGCAGTTGGAACTTGTCGATGCTACGGCGGGTCGCGCGAAATAGTCAGCGGTCATTAGTCATTGGTAATGGGTAATTTGTAATTGCTAAAGTACCCAATACCAGGCTACTAACTGAAGACCCTTGAAACTAGCAAAAAACCAATGACTAATGACTGATGACTAATGACTAATGACTAATCACTAAAACTATGCGTTTACCTTTACCCCAATTTGCTACAAAAGAGCGCCATCCCGATCGCATTGCTGAGGTTATCGAGACGGCAACTTCGGAGTTTTTGGCTCAATGTTTGGAACCGGAAGACTTAAGCTTTCCCGTGATGCCGCCTTTTGGGAGTTGGGTGAAGGCCGAGGATGAAGAGTCAAAAAATCAAATTTACGGCGTGGTTTATTACGCTACGACTAGCCCGATCGACTCGGTACACAGAGCTCGCGCTTTGGGTTTGTCGCTGGAAGAGTTGCGGGAGGAACAACCGCAGATTTTTGCGATGCTAAAAACCGAGTTTCGAGTGGCGATTGTGGGGTTTGAGGCTGCGCCGGAAAGGTTGAACGGTCACGGCCCATCGAGGGGTAAAATTTATCAGTATTTGCCGCCGCGCCCGCCACAAATTCACCAAGCGGTTTATCGCTGCGAACCCGATGAGGTGATTGATTTTACGGTGCAGTTGGATTTTTTGAGGACGCTGTTGGGGGTGGCTAATGCGCCGGTGGAGGCGCTGACGGCGGCGGCGATTCGGGAGATTTATCAGTTGCGGATGCGCGATCGATCTTGGTTGGTGGAAGCGGGAAGGAGTTTGAGTGTTTTGTTGAAGGATGATTATGACAGGTTGAGGGTGATTTTGAGTCAGATTCATCCGTAGGAACTGACTAATAAAGACATTAACAATCTTAGGAAAATCATTCAACCATCGCTCTTTAGTTGAATTATAGTACATTGCCTTCATTCCAACCAGGCATCTAAATCTAATGTAAAGTGATGGGTATTTTGCAGTAAAAAAGAGCGACCTTGTTTAACTAAATTGCCTTGACAAATAACCGGAATTCTGGCTTGATAAGCTTTGACTGCCAGTTCGTAGACTGGTTCTGCTAGTTCTAACTGAATGCGCCGCAGCTTGCCAACAATAACGCCTGTCAAAGTTAGTTTTCCGGTGACTGCTCCTTCTTGCAAGTTGGTGACTATGCCTTGAATGGTAATGTTAGGAGCTGATGTCAAGAGATTGCTGAGAATTTCGAGCTGGGAACGATTTTCAGCAATTTCTAGGGTTTGTAAAACTTCAGCCATCCGGCGGGGAAAGTCTAAAAATTCTGGTTTTAATGGTAGCAGAAGCTCTAACTCTTCTGAGTTTTCGCTCTGCCGATTCCAGATAGAAGCTTTATCGTCAATTTGTCGCACTTCTTGCCAGCAATGCGTTTCGAGGTAAGTACGCACAATTTCTGGCTGTAGATTTTTGAGAATTTCGGGATCTCGAACGGTGACTATCATAGGGTTTCGCCTGCTTCTATTAGCTGCATGAGGGTGGTAAGAGCTTTTACATTAAAGATATTCTGTCTGGGTATGGAAATTGTAACAGTGGTTTGATTCTGGGTTGGGGGTTGACCTCGCAGAGAAACCCAATAACCGCAATATTTCAGGCAAAGTTCCTGTTGAGATTGGATTAGCCAATTGTCTAAATTGTCGGGTACGACTACAAGGATTAACAGTCGGGGAGTATGAATATTTTCTACTTTCAATTCATTGTAGTTCTTGACTTCGAGCGGATATCTAATTGCTTCCTGTCCAATCACATCCCTAGATGTGCATTTTACCTGGAGTTCAAGTCTGGGATATCGAATAATTCCACTTCCCATACCGCCAGCAAGAATGATATCGATGCCGTCAAAATCTAATGGTCTAGCTGCTATCTGGAAGGAGTAGCCAGCCGAGGCAGCAACTGCATAAATATACGCATAACTGAACTGTTCTTTTTGCTGGTTAATGTCCACAATCGCTATTTGTTTAGTCTATCTCAAGCATAACTGGCACGGGAGGCGATCGCTCCTACCTTAGTGTAGCGCATTAGATGACAATCAGCAACGTTTACAGTAGCGTGACTCTCTGACACAATCGGGAGCATGGGAAGAGCAGGTAAAGCCCTCAAAAAAATATTAGAGGCATACGATATCAGTCAATATCAATTGGCGGCAAAGATGGAAATCGATCGCTCAAACGTTAGTCGTTGGGTGAGTGAAGAACGAGATCCATCCGCTGAGGCGGTATTTGCGATTAAGCAAGCGTTGCAGACATTCAATCGGGAGGCGGCTGATGAATTCGTCAGGTTGTACCTGGGAAATGGCGAGGAAAACGGTTAGGTTATCAGGTGTGGAGAGCGCCCCACCGATCGCCCTTGCTGCATTCAAGGACGATCGCCCATGAATTTGCAATAATTTATTTAAAGCGAGGAAGATTATATGTGGCTAGAAATAACAGCGCTAAATCAAGTTCCCGAATGGGGTGTCTTGAAGGTAAAAGTTGACGAAACTTCAGTGATTTTGAACCGTCAAGGCATGAATGTCACTTGTTACCGCAATGCTTGCACTCATTTGGAATATCCGATCGACATGGGTAAAGTCAGCAACGGTATCATTACCTGTCCTTTTCACAAATATCAGTACAAATTAGATACGGGTAAATGTTTGAATGCACCCAGCGATTCCCTGGAATCTTATCCGGTAAAGATTGAGGGCGATCGCGTTTTTGTAGAAATAGATTAGTCATTAGTCTTAGCTAAGTCCGACAGTCCGACAGGGGTTGAAACCCCTGTCTCATAGCGAAAGTCGTCTAAAGACGACTGTAGATTAATATTTGATATCAAGTCCGGCTTAAATACCCCCTCACTCTCTTAGTCTGCGGAGGCAGACTTTGTTTGACAAGGAGCGGTTTCAACCGCCGAATCATCTTTCAACCTACCATTTTCGCGCGCTGCTGGCGGAGGAAAACCGCCAAAAGCCCGATCGCACCAACCCCCAAAAGCAGCCATTCTTCCGGTTCAGGAACCCCCGAAACATTCAGAGGATTATTCGGCTTACTCAACTGTTCCTTACCAGATTCTACCTCTCTGTCAAATCGATCGCTCTTAGCTTCCGCTGCTTTTAGTTGCTCCCTTTGCGCGTCATTAACTAACACAATCATCGAAGAATAAGGCGTCACCACTTTAAAATTTTTAGCTACTGCGTGCATCGCATCCAGTTGCGTCAATTGATTGGAACTTTTCTGCTTGCTAAGTGCAGTTATCAACTGCCGCGCAGCTATCGGTTTAAAGCCTTCATTTCCGGTATCTTTTAACTCTGCGACTGCCGCCGATTTTGCAATTTTTTTCGACTGCGGGGTTTTGGCATAACTCCAAGCATAGCCGTCAACAACGCTAACTGTAGATTCGCCCGAAGCTGCTGTGGTTGCTACTCGCTGCATCGCCTCTTTCATATCTGTAGCCACTCCGCCACCGCTATCTTGAATCACCTTTAAAGTTGCGTCGTCGTAGCCGGGGGGCAAACCTCCCAAATGCACTGTCCATAGGGGTGCAGAGATGGAAAGTTTAAGTTTGCGATCGTCCGACAATTCGTAACTGTGGCGATCGCTCACCAAAAATACATTATCGTAACTTTTATCGCCCCGCAACTGTGCAAACTGTTGCAGCATATCTTTGAGCTGGATTGTACCATAGAATGTCACCTTTGCCGCATCGAAATTGCGTACATCTTCCACAAACTTAGGTGGCATTCCCGCAGCGCTGGCGACATACAAATCAACAGCATTTTTTCCTGCTGCATTAGCTTTCAACCATTCAAAAGTCTCTTTTACTTCCTTCTTTTGGGCCGCCATGCTGCGGGAAGTATCGAGAATAACTGCAAATTTTTTGCCTTGCGGTAACGAATAATTTGCATCAGCCAGCGGCTTAGCAGAAATGATATTTCCTCCCGGTAGAATCGCTTGCTGCGCGGTTAGCGGTTGCTGTGCGACTGCGGGCAAAAAGGGTGGCAGCCAAGTTTCTCTTGCTTCTTTACCGCTGTATTTTACCTCTTTTCCGGCGATCGTGCGGCGAGTATTTTGGTTCCAAAAAATGTTGCGTTTTTCAGCCAAAACAGGCATCGCCCAACCCTGCGGCTGTCGCATGACTTTGTAAGTAAGCCACAGGTGCATTTCCGTTGGCCCGTCAGTTGGCATGAATTCTCTTTTAGCCGGGATTGGAAAAGCCCGCAAACGGTATTGTTTGGGGCCAATTTGTTCTAGCAAAGCCGGATCGACTCTTTCTACTACCTGTTGGTTGTAGACTTGCTGTGCGGCACCGCGAGGCGATACCGTAAATACAAAACGTTTATTTAAATCCCCAGTATCTCCTAGCCAAACTCCTGTAACTGCGGCGCTTTCAGGGAGGGAAAAGTAGTAAAATACTTCTTGCAAGTTCGGCGTTTGATTTTTGTAAACTTCGTAGAGTTGAACGTCAGCCCAGTCGCCGTTTTCTTTGACTGTCACTTCTTGCGACTGCAACCATACTTTTTCTTGATTGACATTCAGCAAACCAGCTTTAGCTTCTTCCCGGTTTGATGTTGACTGTACCGCGTGTTTTACTGCTTCTGTGTCGCCTTTTTGCAGTTCCGTATCGAAGAATTCGCCGTATAGTTTTTCGGCTTTTTCCACATCAGCACTAGAGCCTTGATACAAAAACGGCGACATTAAAAAATTATAGCTGTTCTGCAAAGTTTGAGCTGCGCCGTCAGGGAAAATCCAACTATTTTTGTATATCTCATAAATGTGGTTGTTTTCTCCTACAGTGCTGAGGTAGCGGTAAGGGGACAAATAAGCGTTAACTAAGCCCGATCGAATCATATCAGATTTGGCTAATAAAGTTTGGCGACTGCTGTCGTTTGCGGGGGGAGTCGCCAGCATTTTCAGCGCTGCGACTTGTGGCTGCTGCTGCAAAGCTGAGAAAATAGCCAGCCAAGCTGCTATGACTCCCAAACTTCCGATTAGTGCTTTATTTTTTCCGTATTGTGCAGCAAAACTCTGCCATATTTTCCGCCCGGAATGAATGTAGAGAAAGCCGTACAGCGAAGGCATGACAACGAATAAGCTACAGGTTAAACCAAACAATATAAACGATAGCGGTATCCAAATTAAAGCCGAGGCCCACGCCCCGTATTTAAACATCTCCAGAAATGGTGAAACCCATGTAAACTTGAAAAATTGAATGACGACAAATAAGAATCCATAAAGTGTATACAATGCCACAGGTACAGCGTAATAAAGCAGCAATGTTGCCGCCCAAGTGCCAACTACTACCATTAAACTGTGACATCCTAATTGCAGCCACGCACTTCGCTTTTCTCCGATTAAGTTGAAAATACGAGGCTGTTGATTATGGGAATTCTGGGAATCGAAAATATTTTGCACATTTTCTCTTTTACCCAGATATCCGTACAGCATTTCCACTGAAAATGCTGCAATGCACAAAGCAATAGTAGCGATGATTTGAGAACTAGCTGGGGTGAGTTCTCGCAGCAAAAACAAGCGCAGCAAACAAAGCAAAAATAGCGGTGCTTCTACGCCATAAAACCAACGCATTAGCTGTAGGGGTTGCTTGCGAAAACGCCTAGCTCCTATTACAGTACATACGGTGGGTACTGCGATCGTAGCTGCCATCGTCAAAGAAAACTCTAGCGGGATAGTGCCATCGATTGTCGCCTTAATTAATGGCACTCCTAGAATAGGCAAAATTCCCAAGTAAACAATCGATAAAAATGTCAAATTCCAAACCCAAAAAATTGTTTGAAAAATTCCATCAAACACCTGTTTGATTTTCATTTACTTCTCCTTGTAAGCTTTGTTTAACGGTCGTGTATACATTACTCGCAAACTCTTTTACTTCCTGATTTTCTGGTGGTAGCGAACTGTCAAATAAAATGGAAACTAGCACCCAAGTATGATTTTTATGGGTAATATCGCTACCGATACGGGACATGAAGTTATCTGTAGTTAGCTGTGCAGATTGCAGCCAGTATGCTGCTGATAATTGGTTGTTTTTGAGAGACAGCCAGCGCGCTGTTACTGAAGGAGTTAGTTGTTTTTTTTCTATGCGATTGACGGGAATTCCGCTTGCTACAAAACACAACTCGGGGGCGTGATAAGTTTGCCAGGATGTGCTGACTACTGTGAGCATGGAACCGCGCAAGTTGCCGGCGACAAATCTGATTTTTTGTGTTTGCGTGTCTGGATAGTTGCCAAAGAATTTTTGTTCGCTAGGATTGAGGGGAATCGACTCGGATTTAATGTATTCAGGTAATGTTAAAGGTGCGATCGCCATTTTTGACGTTTCTACATGAGACAGTTGAGCCATTATTGCCAAAACTGTGACTGCTGCAATTATTCCTGGTTTGGCTAAAGGGTGATTTGGAAGAATTTCTGAGTTTGGTTTTGCAGAAATACCGCTGGTTTTTTCTGGCTGAAATTTCGGTACTCGTTGCAGCATTAACCACGTCACAAAACAAGCACAGACTAAACCGACAATTCCCAGAGGAACGTGCATAATTTGTGCTATGTTTGGCTGTTGAAAAACTTCTGAAACCAGGACTAACACGGCAACCCGCGCAGCGTTAGCACATACCAACATTAAGAGATTAGCAGCGCCGACTGCTAGCCATCTTAAGCTCAATTTACGCCCTTCTAGCCAGGTAGCAGCAAGCAAAAATAGCGTTCCCACTAAGAGAGTTTTAATGCCGCTGCAAGGCACGTCAACCTGAGCGATGCCGTTTTCCAAAATGATAATATCGTAAGAAGAAATAGCCCCAATGTGCAGCAGAGAAAGCAACTGTTCTACTACCTGAGCAGTGAGGACTCGCGCGGGCAAACCTAAGCCGCTATTCAACTGACTATTAAATGGTAAAATACAAGCAAGCAAGCCCGCAATTGGTAAGTTTTTTCGCCAAAAGTTGGAATCCACCAATAAGCCGCACAGCCCGTAAGTTCCGAGGATAAATAGCAGGACAGTAACTTGTTTGATATCAATTATGTACTGAAGGGCGATCGAGCAAATACCCGCACCCAACATCAATAGCAGCGGATCTCGCCTCAAAACGAAATTGGGTGAAAATCCGGGCGGGCGATCCGATTTCCCAATCGATCGCACTACTAATGCTACAATCAGAAAGCCAATTACTATTTTGTACAGTGTGGGTATCTCAACAAACGAGGATAACAGCCACTTAACAGCCGAGATATTGGCCGAAAACCAAGCAAGCGCCAGCAAAAAAGGAGCCAGCCAAACCAAATAAACCGCAGGATGAGGAGTAACAGAATCTGGAATTGCAGAATCAGTGATATTGGTGCGCTGCATGATACCGCTTGACATTCACGTTGGTGACATCTTAGCTCAGCCAAATTGGTAATGTCCAGACCGATTATTTAAGTTTTGTCAAGCTTCGATTTTCTCTACAGAGAAGCTAGCGTTATAATAATTAATTTTATCGGAGGTAAAAATGAGCGAAAAAAGTCCAGGATACAAAATTGTTAGCGATAACCGACAAGCGCGCCATCTCTATGAAATTATAGAGACATACCAAGTGGGAATCGAGTTGAAGGGCACCGAAGTCAAATCTATTCGGGAAGGAAAAGCCAATTTGCGCGACGGATATGGTTTAGTTCGGAACGGGGAACTGTGGCTGATCAACGTTCACATTTCGCCTTGGAGAAGTGCTAGCAACTATTTTAATCACGAACCCCGCCGCACCCGTAAATTGCTGATGCACAAGCAGGAAATTCGCAAATTAATCGGCAAAGTCGAAGAAAAAGGCTTGACTTTAGTGCCGTTAAAAATGTATTTGAAAGGCGGCTGGGTAAAACTGGATATCGGTTTGGGTAAAGGGAAAAAACTGTACGACAAGCGCGAAGATTTGAAGAAACGCGAAGATAAGCGGGATATGGAAAGAGCGATGAAGCAATTTTAGTCAGAGTCATTAGTCATTAGTCATTAGACATCTCCGAAAAATAAACTAAAACCTTTGCTACTCAAAGGTTGAAAGTTAATTTAGGGAGATGTTTATTAGTCAGGAGTCATTAGTGGTTCATGATGGGTGATTGCTGATTAATGATTGGCTATTTTAAATCGATTTCGGTTCATGACTCATTATAATATTTTTCAAAATCCTCAAGGGAGGAGGTTGAGGACTTCCATCGTCACTACAAACTTAATTAGAGTTATTTCACCGCAGTCCATCTTAGGATCGCGAATTAAATAACTTACAATTTTAATTGTTATTGTGGGATGGGCCTGGCCCATCCCACTTTCAAGAGTGGAAGTTATTTAATTCTCATTCCTTACAGCAAATTCTATGTTGATTAACTAAACCCCAGCTCGTTCGCTCCCCGTAGGGAAACGGCCCAGGGTAAGTCCCTCTACACTCCATAAACCTGGAATACGCTGTATCTCCTCATACAGTCGCATAGTGTCGATCGACTGACCGCTGACTAAGTATTATTACTTAGACAAGGGGAAGAGTTCTACCTGCTTCCTGCTTCCCGCTTCTTTTTCCTGAAAATATCCGGATGGCTTGTGGAGTCTCATGAATGATTAACCTATGCTCGAATACCTCTGGGTAGTGGGAACATTACCCCAGCATTCGGCTGTGGACTGACAAACTCTTATAAGAAAGGGACTCAAACCTGAGTCATTTCGTAAGATTATATGCCATTAGGGTCGCAATTAAATCTGGTCAAAAAAAATCGCTCAACTCTCAAGTTAAAAAATGCTAAAAATGACACCATTAGCTAACATTTTCAATGCCATGAAAGAGCCAGCAAAAAAGCATCACAACTCGAAGTGGGGAGCCTTCTTGCTGATCCTAGCAGTAGGCTTTGGCGGCTGGAAAATTGGGCGGCCGGAACTGGCATCTTTTTTTAATAATATCGCCTTTGAAAACTACAAAGCCAATCGATTGGCTGATACTCAACAAGCATATGAGTTAGCGCTCAGGGTAGATCCAAAAAGCCGAACAGCTCTTTACAATTTAGGATGGCTTTGCGAAGAGGTGCAAGATTTACAATGCGCCAGAGCAAAATATCTGCAAGCTGCAAAACTCGGTCTGCCTGCTGCTTACAGCAACCTGGCTAGGTTATATATAGTCGATCAAAAAAACTATCCGGCTGCCGTTCACTTCCTGTGGCAAGGTTTGAAATTAGCTGAGGACGATCGAGTAAAATATTCTTTACTCAAAAACTTGGGATGGGCTCGCCTGGAACAGGGTCGATATTCAGAGGCATTGCAACATCTGGATGAAGCGATTAAACTTGATAGTGAAGGGCCAGCAACTTACTGCTTAAAAGCGCAAGTCCTAGAAAAGATGAAAAATACTAAGGCAGCGCTACCGCAGTGGAAAATTTGTCTAAAGTATGCGGATTCTCAAGAATTCGATGAGGATATATGGATAGGGATGGCACGTCAACGATTAAACGAGGAAAAAACAAATAAATGAAACGCACAGTTTTGTTTTCATCAACCATACTGGCAATTATAACGGTACTGGAGCTAAGTCAAGCCTCAACAGCACTGCCAACTCCTTCGACTGTTAAAATTACAGTTAATAAGTCAGTCGAAACGCCGTTCGACTCCAATCAATCGACGTGGCGGCGGTGCAGAGATAGAGATGGTGGAAAATATCCGTGTCCGAGATTCATCATGCCTTCAGAGAGCGCAGAATAAGAGTTATTTTCAATAAATTTTGTAGAGTGTACCATCACCACTTTACAGCAACAGGTATGTAGTATGTAGTAGTAAGTATGCAGGGTGCGCCGTCCGCACCTTATAGCATTTGAGATGTGAGATTAAGAATTGAAGATTTGGAAATAACTTATGGCGATAAGGGTTTGCAGCTTGCATAAAGCTGCATTCTTTTTTTGCACTGATATAACTCTTAATCATTGCTGTATCGGCTATTGCTGGAATCCACACCGGGCGCAGGGCTGTTTCATTCGACCTAGGGGCAAACCCTCGTGAAGAACCCCGACATTTGAAACATCGATTTCATCATTCGTGGAGGGGGTAGGCAAAGAAAGGCACTACCCCTACAAAACGATGATTTCCCTGAGAATGAAACCGCCCTGCCACCGGGCGGGGATAAAACCCCGCCAGCAATTCTATCTACTCGCCCTCCGTCAAAGCTGAATCTTGCTGCTGGTGCGAGTTGCTGTAAAAACTAGCAATAATCGCCACCATCAACCACCACAGCATATTAACTTCTGGCCGATACCAAACTGTATCGACAAAACCGTGGGCCATCATGCCGGCTAAAGTTGCGATCGCCCCTATCAACCAAAACCCCTGATTCGATTTGAGATTTTGGATTTTAGATTGGGGATTTCGGGATTCTTCCTCTAAATTAGAGATGTTAAATTGTGCATCCCGCAGATTTTTGATCTGCAACAAACCTTGATTGACGGTGACAGTCATCAGCCACAGGAAACACATTAAACCGACAAAACCGGTTTCCACCACAATTTCCAGCAGTACAGAATAAGCGCTCAAAGCAGTGAATCTCGGCTTCATATAAAGCGGATAAACTTTATTAAAAGCAGTGTTTCCGGGGCCAATTCCGATAATTGGCCGATCGCGAATCATGTCAATTACCGCCGTCCAAACATTAATCCGAAAATTGTTACTGCTGTCACCTCGACCGATAAACATACTCGAAACTCGATCGCGCAGAGGCTCCACTAAAGCCACTCCCAAAATTAAGGCTCCCGCCAAACCTCCTAACCCTAACGGCAGCGCCCAAGTTCGCCAGAACCGAGGCATCAAAGGGCTGTACCAGTACCACAGCAGCACTAAAAATACCACCAGTAGAGCCACAAAACCGATCCAAGCACCCCGGCTGTCCGTGTAGCGCAAACACGCGCAATTCACCACCAGCATCGTCAGCGCTAAAATTTTTGTTCCCCATCCTTTCCACACAAAAAGTGCGGCGGCGCTCAATGCAATTGCCGGCAGTAAATAGGAACCAAGCAAGTTTGGATTTCCCAGAAAGCTGTAAACTCGCGTGACATTGGCTTGAGTAGAAGTCGGATCGTTCCAAGTAGCTAATGGCGGCACTTTATCAATCCACTGCCGCACGCCGTAGAAACTGACAACTAGAGAGACGTTCAAAAATACGGCAATTAACCACGATCGCCAACGGGAATCTCGCAATATCCGAGCCATCAGCGCAAAAAACAGCAAATACAGCGTTAGCTTGCTCCAACCAGTAGCAGCGGCGACTTTCACCGGCGACATCGCCGTTGCGACAGTGGCTATGCCCCAGTACAGCAGAACCAGCAAATGAATCGGCGTGAAGGGGATCTCGCGATCGTCCGAAACAGTCAGCAGCACCCAAAATGCAGCGCTAGCCGCCATCAATACCCCCACCAAGGCATTGTTTACAAACGGTGCCAAACCGAAAGTCAAGGCCAGCAAAACAAAACCCAAGGGTTCGGCCCACTGCATCAGCCAGCTACTCTGTCGCCAATTGCGTAAAGAGCCGATCGCCAAATTGAATAAATAACTTCTACTTTGCCACTGAGAGAGCGGCAAATTTGCCAGAGTTAACTGTTGCCAAACTGAATTCATTGCTATTTTAGATTTGTACTTTGTAATCGGGCATTGGGCATCGGGCATTGGGCATCGGGCATTGGGAATTGGGAATTGAAAAAAGTTGAGTTATTTTTCTTTCTTCTTTCATCCGTTAAATCCTTTACACTGCTTCTTCCTTCTTCGTAATCGGTAACAGGTAATTGGGAATCGGTAATTGAAAAAAGTTGAGTTATTTTTCTTCCTTCTTTCATCGGTTAAATCATTTACACTGCTTCTTCCTTCTTCCTTCTTCCTTCTTCCTTCTTCCTTCTTTACCCTTCCAACAATTCCGTAGCATTTGTGCAGGGCAGCCAGAGCACGTAGCGATATCCAGATTCCGGGGTTCCTTGAATCGAGAGTTGACCGCCTTGAATTTCCACCAATTGGCAGCAAAGCAGCAGCCCCAAGCGTTCGCGCGCCCCGTAACCAGCTAACACTGGTGCACTATCCTCTGCATTCTGCGCCGCCAAAGCCGCCAACTCAGAAAACGCCAGCGTTAATCGCTGCGAACCCTGTGTCGGGAGTTGCGGTTCTCCGGGAGAGTCGGTTTCGGAGTTCGATGGCGAACCGCTACCAGATCCGGCCTTCAACAAGTAGTCGGTGTAGAGTTTAGCATGGGGCAAACTTTCCCCTAACCAAGGATGAAAAACCCAAACTCCGATGTTGATACCGTCTTCTTTCCGAGAAACGTGGACTCGAATCACGCTGCCTGCCCCAGCAGATTGAATAATGCTAAAAATTAAGTGGTGCAGCATTTGCTGAACCTTATCTTTATCTACCAACCAGATGCGCGACCCGGGCCCCATCGACAAATTAATTTCTTGCTCTCGCTTACTTGCCGCCGAGGACAGGATTGTCACAACCTGCTGGCACAAAGTTTCTATATCGACTGCGGTTCGCTTCAAGGTGAAAGCGGAATCATCTAGTTCTGCCAGTTCCAAAATTTCTTCAACTAGCGATCGCAAAGAGCGGCTGCTGTCTTGGATCACGTCAATATATTCTTTTTGCTTGCTCGTTAATGGGCCATAAATTTCTTGTTTCAACACGCTTGCCATGCCGAGAACAGAAGTGAGTGGTGTGAGCAATTCCTGCGCTAAATTATTTAGCAGTTTTACCTTAATTGAGTTAGTAGACAAATCGATAGGTTTGTTAGTCATCGCTAATTTTTATTGGTTCATTGTCGAGCGAGCGTTTGCGGTTCATTAGACCTATTCCAAAAGTTTATAACAATCTGTTTATAATTCACCAAACAATACTCCGGACAGTTTTTGAGACCGAGGCTGAAACCCTAATTCTACCGTTAGCATTTGACCTCACTGAGAAGGCTGAAACCCGCATTCTGCCGTTATTGATTGAAAACTGTCCGGACTATTGACCAAAAAAAAAGGTAGTGAAGAAAAATATATATTCCTTCTTCCCTAGAAGCTCTTGTTTATCTGAGTAATTAACTACCAGCCGGGAAGTCCCTCGGTATATTTAAAGGGGATTAATCTGAGCGCTGCGCGAAGTACCCCGTTGGGAATTACTCCTTGGGATGAAAGGCTCGTCGGGTGTAGGTACGGAAACCGACAATTATTTCTGTATATCCCTTGATAATCTGGAAATACTCTGATAATATATTAGCAAGTGGGGGTGGAACTACCTCACTATAAAAAGCCTTTGAAAAAAAGGAAAAAGAAGCCTGCGGTCTAACTGTACTCAGTTGACAGTCAGGTTTGTTCACGATTTAATCATTGCTTCTAAAGCTGATTGCAAGTCTTGAGTGAGTTCGGCAACTGCTAACCTGCGGCTGGTTTGATATCGATCCCAACGATCGCTCACTGATATCGGTTCGCCCACGGTCATTTGTACCTGCTGTTTGCCCAACTTCGGTCTGCCGAAAGGATTTCCCCCTTTGATGCGAGCCAGTACGTCCCACAGCAGTAAAGTTGTTTCTGCCAAACGTTCTGCTGTCAGTTGTTCTGCGACATATCTGCCCGTGACGGAAACGAAACTTTCTACAAGTCTCATGTGCCACATCCGAAGACTTGCTTCTTCAGCGAGGCGATCGGCTAATCCTCTTTCTAAGGGAGAAAGTGCTGCAATATTTTTGATATCTTCTCGATAAATATAGTCCCAGCCTGCTTGTTCCAGACGGCGGCAGCGGTCTATTAAACTGCCTTTGGGCTTTAAGTTAAAATATTCTTCTGCTACTTGTAAAGCTACGTCCAACAGTGCTTTCAGTCGAGCTATCATTACTTCATTGTCAAAATTATTTGGCGTCCTTTCGGAAATTGATGATGGTAAAATCGATATTGTTTGGGGTAAGTTTTTATGATAAAAACGGCTGTAAAACTCTTCCATTACTGCTAACAAATGACCGCCCAGCCGAATCAGGCGCAGATATTGAAATTTGTGATTAGGGTTTTCCGAATCGGGATTTGCAGTCTCTAAATTAGCGATCTCGGTGCGTTCTAAGGGTGGCAGTCCGCAATCTATTTCTAATTGAGTTAAAAGTTTTTCTAGGGGTTGCCAAGGTGGGTTGACATAGCGGTATTGAATGCCGATCGGCACAATTAAAACTTTTTCAGTGCGTTCGGCTTTCAGCAAATCTTCAACGCACCAGAAGCCCATTTGAGCAACTCCCGGTTCGAGGGGACTCACTATTTCATTGTGACCGTTGGTAGCACCTTCTGGGGCGGCGGCGATCGGGAATTGGCTGTTGGCAAATAAATCGCGGGCCGATCGCAATCCGGCGCGATCGATTTTACCGCGAACAATCGGAGTGCCACCGAGTTGGGAATACAACCAGCCGACTCCCGCACCGGCCCACAGGGGAATGCCGCGATCGTAGATAAAGTGGGAATGTACCGGGAATTGCAGGGGAAGGCCTTTGGCGCGCGCTGCCTGGGGAACGAGTTTCCAAATTAGTTGTCCCAAACAGTAGGGATCGTCTGAGTTGGGGTGGCGGAAGGCTAGCAAGAAGCGAACTTTCTGATTTTGAAATTGGTGGAATAGTTCGGCGAGGGTTTCGACGTTTTCGGCTTCAACGTGGCTGATACTCGTCCGAAATCGCAGCCACCAGGGGAGTATTTGCTTACAACCTTGCATGACTAGCGGGTTGTAGGCTGGGGGTATGAATTCCAGCGGCGGCTGAACTTGGCTAATTGAATTGGGCATTTCACGATTTGAGATTTGAGATTTATTGGCCTTGTTGGGCTAGGAGAGGAGACGGCAGTGCCGTGTCCCTACCCCAAAATAATGTAGGGACACGGCATTGCCGTCTCCTAATTTCTTCTCACTCTATCAGGACTTACGTCGAAGGACTAAAGAAAACAGGTTTTTTATCCTATAGAACCCATTTGACATCTTTTCTTAAAAAATAAGGGGGATAAACAAGCCGTCTCACATAACTCAATTTTTACACGATCGCCAGAACCAAAATATAAAATATTGGAAGAGTATTGACAGGATACAGGTAAGGTGTCAAGATATTAAATTTAACAGTCATGTTATGGTATAGTCGCCCCTCCAAATTCTGGGATAAAGAAGGGCATCATTAGTTGCCAATTGTCTTATGGTTCAAGAAACGCTCAGATACTTAGCCAAAATCCGTAGATACTTGCCCTCGTCTAACAAGGATACACTAACAATTTTATTTTTTGGCAAAACTGGGGTTGGCAAGAGTAGCACTCTTAATGCTTTATTTGGGCTAAACTTGGCTACCGATAATGCTGTGGCTTGTACGAAAAAGCCTCAGTTTGTCGATTTAGACCCCCCTAACTCCTCGAATTTTCCCTATCAGAAAGTACGAGTTGTGGATCTGCCGGGAATTGGAGAGAGTTTGACTGACGATAAAAAGTATATGGCTTACTACAAAAAATGGATTCCTCAAGCTGATGCTTTAGTCTGGGTAACTCAAGCAGATACAAGGGCTTACAAACGGGATGAGATATTTTTGAAAAAGTTAAAGCCATTATTTAAGCCGTCTTTATTCCTCATAGTGGCTTTGAATAAAATCGATTGTCTGGGAGTTTATGAAGGGGAAAATACATTTAATATCGATAGTCGAGAACCTTCAGATGATCAAACTAGGCTAATTCCTGAAAAAATCGATGATGTTTATGGTATTTTTCACCGGGTCATTAATGGAAAAGTGATTTTTGAAAAAGATCAGGTAGTGCCTTATACATCTGTTTATGGATGGGGACTAGAACACCTAAAAATGAAAGTATTGTCAAGGAGTTGAAATATTATGGGATTATTCAAAAACCTAGTTGACTGGTTTTCTGGAAAAAAAAATACCAAATCACCATTTAGACTTGTCATTGGCTTAAATCAAGTTGATAAAATGATTCCCAACGGGTGGAACCAGCGATTAAATGCACCTACGGATGAGGCAAAAAAGGAAATCGAACGTCGTTGCCAGGATATTATAAAACGATTGAGTGAAACTACAGAAATATCTGAAGCTAATATCGAATATTACTCAGCGCTGAAGCGTTATCGTTTGATTAATTTGCTGACCAAGATTATCCACAATGCTTATGCTGGATTCAAGCTGGGTAATGTGCAGCCTGCCGATCCATTTGAATTAGCAGATCCAGAAGTCAAAGCTTTTGCTGATCAAGAACGTCAAAAAGGAGTCAATAATTCTGCAACAAAAGGTGATGCTAACAATCAAACTGTAGAAGACATAAAAAAACTTATTCCAGAACGAGAATTTCAGCTAATACTGGAGAAGTTTAAACAGGAAACTCAGGTACCACCCAAAGTAGCCGTGATTGGAAAATCTGGAGTTGGTAAAACAACTACAATTAACAATCTTTTTAACGCTAAGTTAAAAACAAGTCCCACCACTGTCGGAACAACTCAGGCACAAATTAAAGAATTTACTCTGGCAACAGGGGGCACTTTAACGGTGATTGATTTGCCCGGATATGGACGCAGCGAAGCCGAAGATCCAGAGTATGACAAAATTTATCAGCAGATTATCCCATCTTGCGATTTAGTTTTCCTGGTGATTCAAGCAGATACACGAGATTTTGCTGACGATATCGAGATGATTAAGAAGATTACAACATGGCTGAAAAATCATCCGATTCCTCAAAGATAACAAAAATCCGTAATGTTGCTGAATCGTAAATTTATGTCCTGAAAGAGGTAGATATGGCTTTAACCGCAGAAGAAGAACAAAAAATACGCGCATTATTAGCTAAAGAAGAGGCTCAAAAGAAAAAGTCCATTCTGCAAAGCAAAGACAATTTAAAAACTTGGTTGAAACAAGTAGCTTTTTGGCTATTAGAGAAACTTACAGACAAAGCAATGGATATTCTATTTAGTTATTTATTAGGTTGAATTGGTTTTTGATAATGTTAATATTGAAGTAGTTTCATAAATGATCGCCTACTTCTGCTTACCTGCATATAGAAGAAAGGCGATCGCGGTTATGGATACCATATTGCCTAGACTCAGAAACCTTCTGTCAGAGTCTCTTATGCTGGGATAACTTCAAAAGCATCTTTATCATATAGTCGATAAACATAAAAATCACTATCTAATGTAAAGATTCGCTTAATTTTTTGACTTTCTGCCACAGCCACTAGAGAAGCATCTGCTAAATCCATCGGTATATCTTGATATTTTTCCATTTTTAACACCGCTCAATGTTAATCTGTCACGGGAGATTTGGGTTATTCCCATCATTTGTGGGAGAGGGTAACACACCCTACATATCCTTAAATATTAGCAGCCTGGGGAGCGATCTCGCCTTTTGCGGATGCCATATCGCCTGAGATTAAGAAACCGGGTTTCTGTGAGAGTTTGTGCATCCTCACCAAGATTGCTGTTGTGATATTGTTTCCGGTTGCATCGGAATGATTTAACCACAGAGAACGCAGAGAACACAGAGGGAGATAAGAGAGATGAATAATTCCGATGCTACCGGATTTGATATGAGTCCCTCGTCTCACAGCAGTCGAGCGCGAAAAAATGTCAAATAGGTTCTATATCATTCCGGCGCGGCCGGATTTGATATCAAATCCTATTCCGCTACTTGGAGAATGACTTCTTGGAATTGAATTACATCCGATCGCGGATCGCAGTGAGTGACTTTGACTTCAAACCGATCGCCTATTGCCACCGATCGACCAAATCGCATTGCCAATTCTAAACCCAAATCTTCCAATAAAATCAATCCCAGATTGCTGTCTTCCCTCAGCCAGCGCAGCATTAAAGCTTCCCAAACTTCATCGGGGTTGCGTCGCAAATATTCCAATCCCCAATAGCGGTTGGTTTGGCGTTCGACGGTGGATGCTTCTTTAACTGCGGTGCCGAGACACATCACAATGTCCTGTATTTCTTGGGCGGAAAAAGGCAGTGGTTCGCCTCGCAGGTGGGCTTTGATTTGGAAGTGAGCCAGCAAGTCGGTATAGCGGCGGATCGGGGAAGTAACTTGAGTGTATAATTCCAAGCCCAAGCCGGCGTGGCGTCCGGGGGTAAGGCCCATTTCGCTGCGGGGCATACACCGACGCACGGCGCAAGCGCGGGCGGGGCCTGCGGGAACGGCCAGCAGTTCTTCATCGGGAGGGAGTTCGGGCTGTGGCTGATAGCGGTAGGGTATGGGCAGGCTGTGAGCTTGACCGTAGCGGGCGGCTAGTTCGCCGGCTAAAATCATCATTTCGGCTACTAGCATCCGGGCTGTGGAGTCGTCGATGACGTGGATTTTGATGTCGTCGCCGTTGACTTTGATGACGGATTCGGGCATGAAAATGCTGATTGCGCCTTGGGCTTCCCGCCATTTTTGCCGCAGTTTTGCTGCTGAGGCGATCGCTGCTATTTCCGGTTCTGCTTCGATTCCCAACTCCAGCATTTCGTCTACGTCATCGTAGGTCAAGCGGTAGGTGGGTTTTATGGTGCTGATGTGGATGCTGTAATCTTGAGCCGCGCCGATTTCGTCTAAGGTGACGCTGAAGCTGAGGGCGCTGCACTCTTTGCCTTGAATTAAACTCATTGGCCCGGTTGCCAAAGCTGGGGGAAACATGGAGATCATTCCCGTGGGCAGGTAAACCGTAGTGGTGCGCTTTCTGGCTTCGAGGTCGAGTTCGTCTCCGGGGGAAAGCAAGCGGGTGGGATCGGCGATGTGTATCCAGATCCGCTGCTGGCCGTTTTCGAGGAATTCTAAGCTGAGGCCGTCGTCGATTTCGGTGGTGCTTTCGTCGTCGATCGTGTAAACCTTGAGGTGAGTTAAATCGAGACGATTTGTGTCGGAGTCGGTGGGGGGATTTTCTAGGCAGCGTTGGGCCACTTCTAATACCTTTGCGGAGAATTGTAGGGGAATTTGGCTGCGCCGCAAAAACAGGTTTTCGTGGGTACTCCAGAGGCCGAGATCGACTAGGAGGCCAAATGCTGCTTCGGGGTTTTCGGATCGTTGTAAGCTGGCTAAAGTTTCTAAGGCTGGGGTGCGGTGCGTTGCTTCTTCTCCGAGGAGGGCAAAGCGTTCTAGGGCGTCGAGGCGAGTTCGATCGCTATTTTCCCAATCTACATTTTCCCCTGCCAGCCGCTGTTTGACTCGATCCCAAAATCCTTGGGATTCTTGGTGTCGCTGCTGTTCTACTTCTTGCTGGTGTTTGATTTCGGCTACTTGGGCTGCAGATCGCGGTTCGTAGCGATCGCCCTTTTGTTTGAAATACAGTTTGTCTGTTGATAGCAAACAGTAGGCCGCGTAACACTGGGCCCCACTACTCTCCGAAAATAGCAGCATTGCCAGGGATTTGGGATCTGCTGTTTCTCCGTCACCGACTAAAAGTTCCCAAGCGACTTCCAAACTCGACGGATCTGAGTATGCTTCTACTTCTTTGAGAAATTTGGGAATATCGGAGGGTTTGTATGTTTCTCCGACTACTTCGTAGGTGATTTGTTTGGGCGGTATGCTGTGCGGTTGACTGTTTTCATCTACCACCACCCAGTTTTTCTTGCCGTCGGGGCGATCGGCAACTGCCAGACGGCGGTCGCCGTGCACTCTAAATTCTACTAACGTTCCCTTCTCCACTTGCCAGCTTTATATTTGAGATTTTGGATTTTTACAGTAGCCACTTATCGAGTTTCGAGCTTGCGATTTTAGATTTTGGATATTGGCAATTTTTCTGGTCAATTGTGAAAGTTAAAATCTAAAAAGTTGTTTTTTATTCTTGCTTTTTTTTTTAACTTTTGACTTGTGATCAAGACTTGCGCTACGGCGATTCTTAACCCTATTCCGCGATTATTTCGCTGCATTCTTGCTGCACTATTAATGACAGAAAGACGTTGTTTTCGCGCAAGTCTTATTCCCAGTCCAAAATCTAAAACCCAAAATCCCAAATCCTGTTAACCTTCTTGGTTTACGAAGGGCATCAAAGCTACAATTCTTGCTCTTTTGATGCTTCTTGTCAGGTCTCGCTGCTGTTTTGCCGTCAAACCGGTAATCCGGCGGGGCAAAATTTTACCGCGTTCTGTGACGTATTTTTTGAGCAAATCTACATCTTTGTAGTCGATCGGGTCTCCTGGTTTGATGGGCGAAACGCGCCGGCGAAAGTAAGTCATGGTTTGTTGTTTGTTGACTGTTGTTTGTTGACTGTTGATTGTGAGTTTTTAGTTATTAGCCGTTAGTTGCTAGCCGTCAGGAAAGCATTGGTTAATTATCTGCTTTTCGCCGATCAATATCAATTGCCAACAACTGATGACTGATGACTAAGGACTAATGACTAATCGCTACTTGATCTCTTTGTGGGCAGTGTGGCTGTTGCAATGGGGGCAGAACTTTTTGAGTTCCAGCCGCGCCGTCGTGTTGCGACGGTTCTTGGTGGTGGTGTACCGAGACACGCCTTTTGAGCGTTTGCTTACGTTTGTACGGCACTCAGTACACTCTAGAGTAATTATGATGCGGACGCCTTTAGCCATAATTCTAAATAAATTTCGACTAATTTAAACACAATTTATTATCTTCTCACATTGCTCTGCACTTGGTCAAGCAATCTTCTAACTTTGATGTCGAGGGAGTAGCCACGGCGGGTTCCAACTACGATCGTCCCGCCGATGCGATCGTGGAAAGCTTGGGGAAACCTTTCGGCGGAGGTGAGGGCAACGCTACAGTCGATCGCCAAGGGCAGCATCAGCAGCAAGACGGCGGCGTTGGTAGATGTCAGCCCCCCTATACCTGCGAAGGCTAAGGCGGCGCAAAAGCCCAGCAATGCCTCGCGCTTGCACAGTTTTTGCACTCCGGGAGTCCGTTGGAATCTAGGATCGACAATTTTCATGTCCAAGGCCCAGCGGCCGAGACTTTGACCTTGGTTTTTCCTGACGATGGCTACGCGCATGATCAGCCACAGTAGGACAAAAAATATGATTTGGACGATCGCATTATTGCCGAGAAGCAAACTGGGCAGCCAAACTGCGATTCCGTCGATGCAGAGGGCCGCTGCGCGACGGCCGACGGATACTTTGGGAAGGAGAGGTACTAAGTCGGAACTCATAGGCAAAAAGGTCGATCGCCACTAGCTACTTTTTGATCTTAAGCTCTCGATTAATCGATCGGCATCAATGGCGTGTAACTCAACTTCCAAGCCAAGCGCTAATTATTCAAGCTGAAAATGGATTTTCGCCGATTCCCAACTGCTTTTTTGACTTTTCCACCTGTTCCCACAGTGTTTGGATCTGAGTAAATGCCTGTTCCACAGAGATTTTACCGTTAGATGTCAAGGAACTGATGTAACCCACTCGCTGAGAAAACTCTTGTAAATTCGCATTAAATACTAAATTCTCTGGCTTTACTTCACCGTAATAACGATTTTGAGGATATAAAAAATTTGAATTTGCTACCATTGCTTTAACCTCGCTTGAAAACCTTTTTTTCTAGTTATCTATATTATAAACCGCGATCCCTTCTCAAGTTGTGCTGTAAGTAGCAGAAATTATGTGACATTTGGCGAACTTTTTTGTGATGGCAATTACACGGATAGATGAGGGCGACAAAAACCTCAGTATTTTCACCTGTACAACTTACGCAGGCGGGGTCAACAACCAGGTTTATGCCTTAAGGCTTATAACTTCGGATGTGGCGTCCAAACCAGGTTTTTGTTAGTCCAGGACTGAGTTATTGAAAGAAGTGACAAAAACCCCTGAAATGGATAATATTATTGCAGAGATAAATAGTTAGACTTTTAGTAAAAAACTGCGTAGTGTATCCCAATGCGCGTCAAGCGAAGCTATCCCGAAGGGAATCGCCCCGTCCCAAACCCCGGCTGAGGCAAGTTTTAATCAGACTTCCCATCGCCGTAATTGCTGCTGTTATTGCCTTCAACCTTCCTCACTCCTTAATTCCAGTGTTTAAAGAATCTGTATCCCAAGCAACGCCGCCACCAGAAATCCAGAACGTGCTCGCCGGCAATCGCAAAATTGTGATAGTGGGCGACAGCATCACCGAGGGCGGGAAATACCCCGGAGGTTACGTTTGGCTGCTGCAACGCTATCTCAATGCCCTTTATCCCGATCGCCAAATCGAAATCGTCAACGCCGGAATCTCCGGTAACAAGGCGACTGATATGCAAGCGCGCTTCCAGAAAGATGCGATCGACCAAAAGCCAGATTTAGTGATGATTAATGTCGGAGTAAACGACGTTTGGCACGCTTTCTTCGACTTTCAAAAAAATCAGTTTTATCCGCAAGGCAACTTGCCCACGGGAGTGCCACTGGCAGAATATCGGGAGAAAATCACTCAAATGGTGCTGGCGGCAAAAGCCGCAGGAATTCGAGTTGTACTGCTTTCTCCTACTCCAATAGGCGAAATTCTCGACGGCCCAGAAAATCGCCGATTGCCAGAGTATATTGCCGCGATGCGAGAAATTGCGTTAGAGAATCAGTGCTTGTTTATCGATTTGAATACGCCTTTTCGGGAAGTTATCGCCACGTATCAAAAGCACGCGGGCAAAACTCTGAATTTGTTGGCTGCAGATGGAGTGCACCCAAATCAATCGGGATATCGAATTATAGCTTTTACTATCTTGCGCGGTTTGGGCGTACCTGCAAAGGATATTGAGAATTTGGAAGTCACAAATTGAATCTTTGAATTTAGTTAACAGTTGACTTTGGGGTGTTAATTGAAAGTATCAAAGCTACAAGCCCCCTGATTTATGTCGCGGGTGAATTATTCCAATATAACATCTAAAATCTCAAATCATTCAATCGGCGGATGATACCGCTTTAACCAACAACTACCGATAATCACCAACGCCACCACAACTATAATTTCTGTCCAAAAAAACGACAGAAAATCACTGGCAGTTCCCACCGGAGGCACCCCAGGTTGAGCATTGCGAATAGCGGGAAAAGCAAATAGCATTACACCAGTCCAGCTCAGCATTCCCACTTCCGGTAACTTACCCGATTTCATCACTTTTAATGCTAGCAAAAGCGCCATAATTGACAGCACCCACATGATCACAATAATCACTAAGGCAAAGAATTTCACCGGGAGCGATCGAGTTGCAGAAACATCGATATAAATAAAGATAGATGAATTCTCTTCCATCGGTTTATAACTGATGTCGAAACCGGGAACATCGGCATGGAAATTAAATTCCAGAGGTACGGGATTCAGTTCAAATGGAGCAAATTTTTTACCAATTGAAGGCAGCGGGTCGATCGAAATAGCTACTTTCGCAATGTGGCTGTCAAACGGGTAATTGTTAATTTTTCCTTTGACTAAGTTAAACTTCAATGCAGGGACAATCATCGGTTTACCTTCTTTAAAGGTAATTTCCGAATCCTGTACATTTGCGCCGTTAACTGTCATTAACAAGTCTTGAGCTGGGTAAGTTGGCCCTTTTTTATAAATACCTTTGAGTTCAAACTGCAAGCGGGCTTCTAATTCGTTTTTAATGGGATCAACTGCAATTACCGTCATTTTGACCTCAACCAAGCCTTTGGACGCTACAGCGCTTTCTGGAGATGGATTGTAAGGCTCTTGGGCGTTAGCATTGTGAGAGTAAATAGATAAGATAATTGCAAAGATTACGACCAGACTGCAAATTAAAATAAGTATTTTTTTTAGATTAAATTTGTTGACAGTTTGCATTAATTATGGATATTTTATCTTTTGATTTGTTGTGAGTATTTCCCGCAGTCTGCCAGTCCGCCAGTCCGTCAGTCCGTCAGGGGTTAAAACCCCTGTCTCATAGCTAAAGTCGGTTAAAACCGACTAAAGAAACTCGATCGATAATAAATGTTGGTTTTAGTCCTCTTGAGCGAGGACTTTCGCTGTGAGCCGGGGGTTTAAACCCCCGGCGGGCTGTGGCGAGCGGCGCAAGAACCAGGCGAATCAACGCGCAACTACGAACCGAGAGGAAGCAGTACATTTGATGTAAAACTTCCGTGTAAACCGTAGGGAATGTGCTGTTTTAAATGCAAGCGCGCTACCGGGCCTTTGGTAATATCGCGAGCATCTAAAATCACTAAGGTCGATCGATGATTAGCTGCATCATACATTAAAAGCAGCAGCCAGCCGTCATCCTCAGCCGTTGCACCTTCAGGCGAGACGCCTGAACCACGGGGAACAAACACCGGTTCCCCCGCAAAACCGCGCGGCGCCGCACTCCAAATTTGCCTTTCACCAGTCACGAAATCAATTTTGAGGATAGCTTGCAAAGGAGCATTTCCAGTGGGAGCATCAGCAGCACCGATGTAAAGATATCGGTAAGGTTGTCCGACATTATTGGGATGCAAAGTGGGAAACTCGCAGCACCGAGTTTCAACAACTTGATGCTGTACGGTTTTGTCTTGCAAATTCAACTTAAACCGCCACAATTCGCCCGCTGGAATGCTCTCAAAATCAACCTCGCGAAAATCGCCGTCTGCTTCTACAGTTGGAAATGATTCGTAACAAACTGAATCCACAAAAACTTCGTCTCCTTCTTCCCATGCGTTGCAGTGGTGGAACACAAAACAAGGTTCGGTTTCTAATATCTTCACCTCGTCAGTGCCGTTGCGGGGAATTAAAATTGCTTGCGTTGGCTTGTTTGGCGAAAATTGAATGCACTGGGATGCACTCCGAAATCCTAACAAGAAAAGCAGCGGATTAAATGAGACGGGATTTTGGAAGAATATGCAGTAATTCGGGGTAATTACCATGTCGTGCAGGAAGGCAAAACCCGGTATTGCATGGGCGTGACGCTGCAAAAGTTTGCCGCTTT
Organism: Microcoleus sp. B4-C1; assembly: GCF_036705285.1. Lineage (NCBI taxonomy): Bacteria > Bacillati > Cyanobacteriota > Cyanophyceae > Oscillatoriales > Microcoleaceae > Microcoleus > Microcoleus sp. B4-C1. Next base: position 39,049 of record NZ_JAUBUC010000015.1, read on the forward strand.
CGTCGAATTCGTAAATCGTGATGGTACTCGACAAACCGGGCTTGACAGAAAAGTTTACTAATCTGTCTCCTTTGCCATTTTTCCCTTTTTCAATTCTGGGGTGGGCGGCGAAGGCTTCACCGGGTTGTAAAACGCCGTCTAGGGTGTCTAAGCCGATTGTTTCTAGGGTGCGGGGGTCGAGTCTGTAGGGCTGTGCGGCTTCCCAAAGTGCTAGCAGTTTGTCGCCCCAATAAATGATGTTGGTGTTGGCAATGTTTTTGATTTTGACATCAAAGATGTTGGCTAGCGGGCCCCCTGGCTTTTGTGTTCCGAAAACGCCTCGGTGGAGGATTTTTCCTGCTTTTTGTTCGGCGAGATAGCCTTCTGTGCGGACGAATCGGTTGCGGAAATGGGCGCGGCCTTCGGATATTACGATCGCACAAATCATCCCGTCGCCGTCAAACGGATGGTGGATGCGCTGGCCGTTGACATCTAATAATCCGGGCCCGTTGCGAAAGAATGTGCCTTGCAAGCCGGGGGGGATTTCGCCTTCTATGTCGTCAATCCAGTAGTCGGATTCGTTGGGTTGGGATTCGTAGCCGCGCTGCCAGTCTGTGCGATCGTATGATAGGTTTTGGGCGGCTGTTTGAGGTTGGGAAATCTGTAATTTTTGCATGGGTGTAATAAGCTTTTCTTGATTTAACCGCAGAGAACACAGAGGGCGCAGAGAGAAGGAAAGCCGGAGAATGGGGCAACACAGTTAAATTCATCCGTGTATCTGTGTTTGCCTGCCTTTATTTGCTATCTGCGGTGCGACTTTGTGACCTTACTGTCGGTACTAAGTCGGGAAAGTATTCGGGCATGAAATGCTGTCCGCCTGGTTTGGAACTGCCTGGTTCTGGTTCTAATACGGGAAGAGACTTTTGATTGTTTGGATCGCTGCTTTCTGTACTGTCGGCGGGCAGCCAATTTAAGAAGGGTAGGGGCAGAAGTGTGGACAGGTTTGTGATGACTATTAGCAGCCAGAGGTTATCGAAATTGCGATCGGTAATTCCTAGCAAGTGGGTCAAAAGTGCGCCGCCTTCGTGGGAAATAAGTCCTGCTAAGTTGGTGACTGACATCAACACTGCAAATAAAGTTGCTTCGACGCCGGGGGGACACAATCTGGCGGAGAGTACGAGCACCGGCATATAAGCAATTTGTCCGATTACTGTCAGGATTAGGCTGTCTCCGATGCTGAACCATTGATCGTCAATTCCTAAAGATCGGTTGGCATGAGTTACTAATAATAAAGTAGTCATGCCCAAAGCTGTCGCTATGACGGTTGACCAGCCAAAAATTACTCGAAATGGAACTGTTTTGAGGAAGCGCTGAAACAGCCAGATGCCGGCGAGGGAGGCAATGCTGGTAACGAGGCGCACTCGGCCGAGAAATTCTGGTTGAAAGCCTAATTCGTTGGTGGTGAAAAAGAAGAAGGCGGAGTCTGAGCTTGGGGTGGCTTGCCAGAGGAAGAGAAAGGCTGTGGGCAGCCAAATTGTTTTTTGGGTAACAGCTTGCCGTAGTTGTTTGAATTGGTCTTTGACTGTTTCAAAGTCGGTTCTTTTGTTGGTTTTTTCTTCGGCAATTAACCAAGCTGTTGCTGATACAATTAGCGGGAAAGATGCGGTGATTAAAAAGATAGTATGAGTGCTGAAGTGTTGCAGCAGGGAACCGCTGAGGTAGGCGGTAATTAGTCCGCCGAGGGCTGCAGCGCCCCAAGACAAGGATTGCAGGGAACCGGCGTCGGTAACGGATTCTTTTCTGGCCCTTTCGACTACCAGGGAGTCGGCGATTACGTCGCTGACGGCGAGGGATAGGGAACTCAGGGCGATCGCGCCTGTAGCTGCCAGCGGTGTGTGTACAATTGTTGCGAGGCTCACCCATGCTGACGTTCCCAGCAGCCCGGAGAGGACGATGTAAGGGCGTCTGCGGTAGCCGAATATCGGCAAACCGTCCGACATGAAGCCGAAGACGGGTTTGATAATCCAAGGCAGGGCGACGACGCCCAGCATTGCCGAGACTTCTGCCGGACTCATGCCGAGTTCGTCTTTGAGAAAGAAGCTGACGGCTAAGCGGGCTAGTCCGAGAATGCCTTGGACGAAGTAAATCAGTAAGATGGCTATGAGTTCGGGGGTTGGCTCATTCCCAAAGAATACTTTTTCTTTTAAAGATTCTTTGAGTTTGCTGACGCCGGAGGGGGAAACGAGCATTTGAGCAATATTTCTTAATGAATCTCAATATTTATAACACATTCTTAATGAGTTGGGGGAACTGCCGGAGGTGGGAGGCGAGAGTGGCGGGGATCTGGTAAGTGCTATAAAATTGTATTTATCTTGAATTTAAGCGTGTTTTGTAATAATAAAAACCGAAAAACGAACCGCGAAGGCGCGTTAGGCGAAGCCGCGCGTAAACCCTAGGACGCCAAGCAAGAGAAAGAAGAAAAAACTCACAACTGCGGTCAGCTTTGTTATATGATTATTGACCCTAAAAATGTGCCGGAAATTACGGGTTCTAAGTACCCTCAGCAATTCCAATCTGCTGTTGCGGGGAGAGTTAAAAAACGCTTGGGCGATGCTGCCGGATTGCAGAATTTTGGGGTAAATTTGGTGAGACTTGCGCCGGGAAGTTGTTCTGCTCTCAGGCATTGGCACACTCGTCAAGATGAGTTAATCTATGTTCTGGAAGGGGAAGTGACTTTGATTACTAATTCGGGAGAGCAAGTGCTAAAACCGGGTATGGCGGCGGGTTTTCCGGCGGGAGAAGCAGATGGGCATCATTTATTCAACCGCACGAATGCAGATGTTGTTTATCTCGAAATTGGCGATTCCCTTCGGGATAGCTTCGCTTCACGCACTGATGGTGATTCAGCCAATTATCCCGATGACGATCTAATTGCCAAAGCTAGTGATAATGGTTGGATTTTTACTCGCAAAAATGGCGAGATTTATGAGGATTAAAAATTTATGAGTCAAGTGAATCTTTGGACTTCGGCGGAACACGCTTTGTGGTATCTGGCTAAGGCTGATGGAATTCCTCACCGCACTGAAGGTGAAGCGGTTTTGTTGGAGGAAGTGCCGAAAAATGTGAAGCGAATTCTGGATGTGGGTACGGGAGACGGGCGGTTGCTGGGTCTGCTTAAGTGCGATCGACCAAATGTTGAATGTGTGGCGATCGACTTTTCGCCGACAATGCTGGAAAAAGCCAGAATTCGCTTTGCTGATGACCCAAATGTCACGGTAATCGAACACAATTTTGATGAATCGCTACCGGATTTGGGCAAGTTTGATGCGGTTGTTTCTAGTTTTGCGATTCATCATGTAGCAGACGATCGCAAACGTTCGCTTTACACTGAGATTTTCGAGCTTTTGGAACCGGGAGGCATTTTTTGCAACTTGGAGCACGTAGCGTCCGCAACTCCGGCTTTACATGAGAGATTTCGAGAGGCGATCGGTATTAGCGATTCGCCCGACGATCCGTCTAATAAATTGCTGGATGTGGAAACGCAATTGCGCTGGTTTAGAGAAATTGGTTTTACCGATGCAGACTGTTATTGGAAGTGGCGGGAGCTCGCTTTATTAGTTGGAGTGAAACCTGTTTAGCTGGGGATAAGGACACGGCAGTTCCGTGTCCCTACAAATATTGCATACAATCTGTATGAGTTGCGTGAATTAATTAAATTAAATCCGGGACTTTAGGTTTGATTCGGCGCTCGTACCAGTTCATTAACGGGGTGGAACTAATACCGTGCAGAATCACAGAAAGTACGATCGTTGTAAAGGTAATCCAGGCAATTTTTTCGGCGGTTTCGCCTTTCAAACCGTCACCGAAAGCATAAGTAAGATAATAGATAGAACCGACACCACGAATGCCGAACCAACCGCACAGCAAGCGGCTGGCGGGATGTAAAGAACTGCCGATCGTACTAATCCATGCTCCCACAGGCCGAATTAAAAAAATTAACAATCCACCTACTAAGAGGGAGTATCCTCCATAGGCCAACATAGGCTCTAAACGCAAAAGCGAACCTAATAGTAAAATAGTTGCTACTTCCATTAACTTTTCTATGCGCTCGGTAAAGTGCAGTTGGGAAAGCGGCTTTTCTGGGTTGCGGTAACTCCGCTGCGCGACAATTCCTGCTACAAAAACTGCGAGAAATCCGTAGCCGTTGACTACTTCTGTGAGGGAATATGCGATCAGAATTGTGCTGAGAGCAATGAAATCTTCCATTAATTGATCTGCAGGTTGATAGCGTTGGAGTTGGCGATCGATCCGGGTGACGGCTTTAGCTACTAAAATTCCCATAACGATAGCTGCGCCAATCGCCCAAATCAAGTCAACTGCCGCCCACTTCGCAAACCAGTTCGACCAGTTGTTATCTTTTAGCGCATAAATGCCGAAATAAACAAAGGGAAAAGCTAAAGCATCGTTTAAACCGCCTTCAGATGTTAAACCAAAGCGCAATTCGTCGCGATCGTCTATATCAGCTAACTGAACTTCTGAGGCTAAAACTGGATCGGTGGGAGCCAGAATTGCTCCCAGTAAAATCGCCGGGCCCCAATCTAATTTCACAAACCAATGAGCGACGGCGGCGACCGCAAAAATAGAAATTGGCATTAAAAAACCGATCAGCCGTGCTGTGGAATTCCAGGCCCAAAGTTGGAGCGGGCGATTCATTTTTAAGCCGCAACTGAACAGAGAAACAATAACTACAAATTCTGTAAGTCTTTCTATAAATTGAGCTTCGGGACGCAAGTTAATCAGCTTGGCGCCGTAGGGCCCCAATCCGATACCGACAACTAGATAAATTAAGGCATAAGATATAGGCAATCGCGAAATCCATCCGGAACCCAAGGTGACGGTCAGGAGGATGATGCCAATAGCTAGCAAGTCGAGAATGTAAAGATCCACCATAGGGCTCGCACTTTTAATCATGATTAACAAGTGTGATTTTAACAAGTAAAAGCTTCGGCCGCATCCACCGCCCGCTAGATTCAGCTATCCTCCGAAAGTTGCAGTTTTTATGCTAAATGACTAACAACTCACAACTACTGACTACTGACTAATGACTACTGACTACTGACTTTTTTCAGTAGTAATGATGTGCAAATCTACGTGTTTGAGCGATCGCACTAACTGTTGAGTCAAAGAACCGCGCAGCAACAATCTCCAGCGCGATGGCTGGCTTTCGCCGATCGCAATTTGAGGAAGGCGATAATGTTTAGCTACCTCGGTAATCGCTTTGGCTATATTAGTGCCGTTTACCCGCAAAAAATGCCTGTTAAATTATTGACAGAGTTTCTCACAACTTTCAACGTGCAAGCTTTCTGCTTTTGTTAAAAATCGGTCTGGATCGTTGACAAACACAGCATAAAATGGGGCATTCATGTAGCTCGCAATCCTCGCGCCTCGCCGCAGCAATTGCAAGGAATTCGGATAAGTCGAGGCGCATATTAATACTCGTTCGTGAATGTTGCAAGATTGACTTTTTAAAGTTGCTGCATCGTCTTCCACATTGTCTGCGAATTCTCGCAGGGCGAGTTCTCGCAAAGCGATTAAATGACGGTTTGCCGGGAATTGGCGGTATTGAAGCGTGCCGCCACATTAAACAGCCACATCCAGGAATTCCTGTTTTAATTTTAACATCTCATTCTCACAAATCCTTAATTGAAAGATTGATTAGTGCGGGTGCTCAGGGATATTGCCTCAAGGGAATTGCGGCGGAAACTTTGGTTTTAGCAATTCGATCGGTAGCGGCGGGTGCTTCGTGGTGGGATCAGGCGGCAACTGCGGAAATTCGGGCAGTTTTTGCTAATCCTGAACCTGTGAAAATTGGGTCAAAATCCGAAGTTTTGGAAAATCCGCTGACGAAGCGAGAACAGGAAATCTTGGCTTTAGTTGCGGGGGGGAAAAGTAATCAGGAAATTGCACAAATATTGTACATTGCTCCGGGGACTGTGCGGGTTCACGTGCACGCGATTTTGCAAAAGTTAGAAGTGCGCGATCGCACTCAAGCTGCTGTACTCGCAATTCAGAAAGGATTGGTAGCAGAAGAACTTTTGGCGATCGAACCCTAAAAAAGCGAGTTGTGTACTGGAATTGTCGGTTTTTTAAAGGAATTATTGGCTAAATCCGCCCCTATCAAAAGGCTTCTGTTGCAGGTTCATGGGAAATTAGTATTCGTCTTGATTGTTAATTTTACTCATGACATTGAATTTGTGAATTTGCTAAGGTAGACAGGCCTTAATTTTCCTACCGTCATCTAACCAAAGGTGTATTATGCCAAATTTTATCAGTTCAGTTTTTAGTTCGATCGCCTTTATCGACTCTGCCCTTCCCGATCGCCAAACTCTCCACAACGGTATCGAACCAGCGACAGAAGTAATTATCCTCGATGTGGCGCGGGATGGAGTAGCACAAATCACGGCCGCGCTAGCCAGTCGCAGCAATATCAAAAGCATTCATATAATCTCTCACGGTCGCCCCGCGAGTTTGCTGCTAGGCGCGATCGATCTAAACTTGACAAATTTAAAAACTTATGCTAAGCAATTGCAGCGTTGGTCGCGATCGCTGGCAGACAGTGGAGAGATTTTGCTTTATGGGTGCGATGTAGCGGCGGGGGAGAAGGGCGCTAACTTTGTGCAGCAACTGAGTCAGCTAACTAAGGCAAAAATTGCTGCTTCTCGATCGCCGATCGGCAGTTCGGCTATGGGCGGAGATTGGGAATTAGATTATACAACAGGAGCGGTGTCCTCTGGGCTGGCGATCGACCCAGCCACAAGAGCCGCCTATCAATTTGCCTTCGGTCTAAACTTATTGGGACAAGCAGAAATTCCGGCAAGTACAAATTTTGAAGGAACCCAGGTAGGTGGACTGTCTGGCCTTACCTACGCGGGAAACAACACTTACTACGCTATCTCCGACGGCCGCAATACTGGTGGCAGTCCCGATCCGTCTCGCTTTTACACCGTCACTATACCGAATGTGAGTTCGGGTAGCTTGGCAACAGGAGGAGTGGCTGTTACAGGAGTGAAACTGATTGGCAATCCGCCTCCCTTTGCACCAGATACATCGGATACAGAGGGCATTGGCTTCATCGGTGGCAATGTCTTCGTCTCTTCTGAAGGCAATTTCTCGACAAATACCCAGCCTTTTATCAACAGATTCGACATTGCAACCGGACTTCAAAACCTAGCACTGACTATTCCTTCTCCCAAATACGACGTATCAGTAAATCCTGCCAGCGGCATCCGCAACAATCAAGGTTTTGAAACTCTGACCATTACTCCCAGTCAAAGTTTTCTGTTTACAGCAACAGAAAATGCTCTCAAACAAGACGGCCCGGCTACAGGTACAACGGCTACCATCGGCACTCGATCGCGAATTTTAAGATATAACTTAGCCACAAACACCGCAAACGGAGAATTTCTTTACAACACCGATCCAGGCAATGGCATTTCTGAAATGCTGGCCGTTGATGATAATACGCTGCTGGTTCTCGAACGTTTTTTCAACCCAGCTACACTGTCAGGCGATTTGAAGCTTTATCAAATTTCTTTAACGGGTGCGACTGACATTCAAAGCAATACTGGCTTGATTGCTTCTGGTGTTGCTGGCATTACACCGGTATCGAAAACTCCGATCGCTAGTACTGCTTATTTCCTCAGTGCAGCCTCTCCGCCGCTTGTAGACAATTTTGAAGGGATGACATTTGGGCCTTCTCAAACGGCAACTGGGAAGCGAACGCTCATTCTTGTCAGTGACAACAATTTTGGCTCCCCTTTTCCCCTTCCCACCAGATTCGCAGCCTTTGCAGCCAACAACGCACCTGTACTCAACAACAGCCTAACGCCGATACTAACACCCATTAAGGTAGATGTACCTCCTGCCAGCAACACCGGCACCTTAGTTTCTGCTTTAATTGCAGGTGCTGTTACAGATCCCGACACCGCCGACACTCAAGGAATTGCAGTCACGGCGACAGACAATACTAACGGCAGTTGGGAATATTCAACTGATAGCGGTGCGACTTGGACGGCATTCGGCACCCCGTCAACAGCAGCAGCGAGACTGGTAGCAGGCACTGCCCGCATTCGCTTTGTTCCCAATGCTGACTACAACGGCACTGCCAATATCACTTATCAGGCATGGGATGGAACGACAACAAACTCTGGCAGTAATAATATCCTCACGAACGGCGGGACGGCTGATATTTCGACTGCCAGCAGTATGGGGGGGTTAGCAGCTTTCAGTACAGCCAGCGAGACAGCAACAATTACCGTCGATACGATCGTACCTGCTGCTGCCAATCTAGTTGCTACCAACATTACCGTCGCTGGCGGCACTGCACAAACTTTTACGGTAGATTACAGCGACAATGTTGCTGTCAACAGCAGCAGTTTGGATAATTCAGATATCCGGGTAACTGGGCCGGGCGGATTTAGCCAATTAGCAACATTGGTAAGCTTTACACCGATCGGCAACGGCACTCCGCGCACGGCTACCTATCAGATTGCTGCGCCTGGGGGCAGTTGGGATTTGGGTGACAATGGGAATTATGCGATCGCAATCGAATCGGGCCAAGTTAGCGATATCAATAATAACTTTGTCGCAGCCAGCAACTTGGGAAGCTTTAATGTCAATATTCCCAACCCAGGCACTTTTAATTTTAGTGCTGCCAATTACGAGATCGGTGAAAGCGGGGGTGTTGCGACAATTACCGTGACTCGGACAAGCAATACTAATGTGGCGGCTGATATCAGCTACAGCACTTCCGACGGGACTGCTAATGCAGGCAGTGACTACACGGCAACATCAGGAACCTTAAACTTTGCGATCGGGGCAACAAGCAAAACTTTTACGATTCCAATTAACGATGACACCTTAGTAGAGGAAAGTGAGATTGTTGCGCTTAGTCTGAATAATCCCACAAACGGTGCGAGTGTGGGAGCGCAAAGTACGGCGAATTTGACAATTTTAGATAACGATGTAGCACCAACTCCAACGCCGACAAGTCCGACTCCGACAAGTCCGACTCCGACAAGTCCAACGCCGACAAGTCCAACGCCGACAAGTCCGACTCCGACAAGTCCGACTCCGACAAGTCCAACGCCGACAAGTCCAACGCCGACAAGTCCGACTCCGACAAGTCCGACTCCGACAAGTCCGACTCCGACAAGTCCGACTCCGACAAGTCCGACTCCGACAACTCCAACTCCGACAACTCCAACTCCGACAACTCCAACTCCGACAACTCCAACGCCGACAAGTCCGACTCCGACAAGTCCGACTCCGACAAGTCCAACGCCGACAAGTCCGACTCCGAC
>NZ_JAUBUC010000015.1:48489-48687 GCF_036705285.1 Microcoleus sp. B4-C1
AAGTCCAACGCCGACAAGTCCAACGCCGACAAGTCCAACGCCGACAAGTCCAACGCCGACAAGTCCAACGCCGACAAGTCCAACGCCGACAACTCCGACTCCCACGGGAACTCCGACTCCGACTCCAACCGGAACTCCGACTCCCACGGAAACTCCAACCCCAACCGGAACTCCAACTCCGACTCCCACGGAAACTCC
>NZ_JAUBUC010000015.1:48787-77794 GCF_036705285.1 Microcoleus sp. B4-C1
ACTCCAACCGGAACTCCGACTCCCACGGAAACTCCAACCCCAACCGGAACTCCAACTCCGACTCCCACGGAAACTCCAACCCCAACCGGAACTCCAACTCCGACTCCCACGGAAACTCCCACTCCCACGGGAACTCCAACCCCCACGGACACTCCAACTCCCACGGGAACTCCGACTCCGACTCCAACCGGAACTCCGACTCCCACGGAAACTCCGACTCCAACCGGAACTCCGACTCCCACGGAAACTCCAACCCCAACCGGAACTCCAACTCCGACTCCCACGGAAACTCCCACTCCCACGGGAACTCCGACTCCCACGGAAACTCCAACCCCCACGGGAACTCCGACTCCCACGGAAACTCCAAATCCCACGGAAACTCCGACTCCAACGGGAACTCCGACTCCAACGGGAACTCCGACTCCAACCGGAACTCCGACTCCAACCGGAACTCCAACTCCCATCGGAACTCCGACTCCAACCGGAACTCCGACTCCCACGGAAACTCCGACTCCCACGGAAACTCCAACCCCAACCGGAATTCCGACTCCCACCGGCACTCCGACTCCCACCGGAATTCCTGTTGACTCTGACAGCGTTCAAGGGGGCGATACCGATTGCATTTGCGAACAGATTACCCTACCCGCGATCGGTTCGATTCCGGGCCCGAATTCTGTCGATCGCACTTTCAATGGCACTGACGGCGACGACTTCCTCATCGGCAGCAATCTCAACGACGTTATCAGCGGTTTCAACGGCGACGACGTTCTGCTGGGCGAAAAAGGCAACGACAATATTTACGGGGCACTGCCCACCAATATCCCCCTTGGCCCGAATGCAGACAAAGACTTGCTGTTTGGCGGCAGTGGCAATGATTACCTCAACGGGGCCGGCGGCGACGATCGCATTTTCGGGGGTAAGGGCGATGATGTGGCGATCGGCGGCAAAGACGATGACTTGATTTGGGGCGACAAAGGCAATGACACTCTCGTTGGGGCTCAGGGTAACGACTGCTTGTTTGGAGGCAGTTTTGACCCGTCGGGCCCTGATTCGACTGGACGCGATTTGCTGTTTGGCGCTGCTGGCAACGACTTCTTGAATGGGGGAGATGCTGCGGATACTCTAAGCGGCGGCGAGGGCAATGATACTGTTTATGGCGGCAAGGGCAATGACGTTGTGGTGGGGGGTACTGGCAACGATCGGCTGTTGGGCGATCGCGGCAGTGATAGCATTTGTGGCGACGATGGGGACGATACTATTTTCGGAGACAGTGCGATCGACTTTAACGGCGAGGCAGATTCCCTGTGCGGCGCTGCTGGCAACGATCTGATGTTTGGCAACGGCGGTTCCGATAAACTGTGCGGCGATGAGGGCAACGATACTCTCTACGGCGGCAAAGGTGACGATTGTCTGATTGGGGGTTTGGGAAATGATATTCTCAACGGCGGCATTGGGCGCGATCGCTTTGTTTTAACAGCAGGTGAAGGCAGCGATCTAATTACTGATTTCACAAAAGGTGAAGATTTGTTGGTGTTAGCGGGTGGTCTAACTTTTGGTCAACTTAGTATTACCCAAAACGCTAATGCAGCTTTCATCAGGATTGGTGAGAACGGTCAACTGTTGGCTGCTTTGAATGGAGTGCAAGCTAGTGCGATCGGTCTGAATGATTTTACCATCTTCGGGTAAGCACAAATTAATTAACTAAGGTGCGGAGTACGCACCTTAGTTAATTATGTAGGGTGCACAGCGCGTAGCTTGCCACTATGAGCAGTGTATCAAATCACTTTTTGCGTCCGGGAGTGCGATCGACAATACTCCAAGCTTTTGCTTGACACTGCTCTGCACTCCCGGTATTATTTTAGTAATAAAAATGACTTAAAAAAGCCACTTTACGGAGAAACTACTGACAGTGTATTTACGTAAATAAAAATTAAATGTAAAAAAATTGATAGTAGTTGGCAGCTAATACATAATCATCTCAAATTTAGGTGCATCTAGATGGGACAGATAATTATTAACGAATTCCGGCGGGACGGGCAATTCCAGGGGAATGAGTATGTGGAACTGCTGTTGACGGAAGATGTAAGCGCAACTCAGCTTCAGAGCTATTTTGTAGGCGACTCAATTGGTGCAACAGCACAGAAAAATTCTGCTTATCAGTTCAGGAACATGGCGAGTATTGCTCCTGTATTCAAGGCAGGAACCATAATTGCGATCGGCGGTTCAGGTGTCATTCCTACTGATGATATTAACTACAACCCCGTTGCCGACGGAAATGATGCTGATTGGAACATTCAATTGCTGATAAATAACGCTGCTGGCGGTACTTATCTCAATAATATCTTAGTCGGAACTAACGCTTTTGGTGGGGATTTTGCAGCCTCAGATATTGTTTGGGTAGATACTAGCAGTGCGGGAATTACTTCTGTTGATTCCCTCGCCTGGAGGAGTCCAGGAACAGGAACACACGGAGCCTTTGGGAGTGAGGCTAAGGTGCAAATTTTAGCACCACCCAACGGGGGTAATGTTGAGTTTTCCAGCGCTATTGGCGGCATCAACAGAACTGCTAGTTATACTATAGATAGTCCCGGCACCTTGGGTTTGCCCAACGGCGGAATTAACAGTATTTATATTAACAGTCTCCGCAACCGATCGGTTAACATTGCTCCCAATTTGGCAACTCCTAATGTTAATCCGCCGATCGCAATTAATGAAGATATACCCAGCGCCGATAACACAGGCTTTAGTATTTTTAACCTCACTAGCGAGTTAGGAAGTGACGCTAATGGCGATCCTTTGGGTGTCGCAGTCACCGCTGCAGACAATACTAACGGTAACTGGCAATTTTCAACAGATGGCAATACTTGGACAAATTTCGGTGCAGTGTCGGAAACTTCAGCAACAGTGCTCGGTCCGACTCCTCTTTATAATGGCTTACTTGGTAACACTCCCAGTTCTCAAAATTGGCTGTCTTTGACTAACTCAAATTTTGCTTCTCCTACCGCTACAGCTTCAGAATTTTTTAGCGGTAATGGAGTTAATTTAAACAGCAGTGCGGACAATAGAATTTATGCTGGCTATACAAAAAATTCTTTAAATCCGTCATTTCCACCGCTCGATCGCACTACAGGCTTTAGCTTGTCTTTTAATCTCCAAATTATCTCGGAATCCCGCACTAATCAAGATCGGGCAGGTTTTAGCATTGTTGCCGTTACTAGCGATCGCAAAGCCATTGAAATCGGTTTCCAGCGGCTATCTGAAAACTCTGGCAATATCTTCGCACAAGGCGACGGCATTACTCCCAACCCAGGCGGACAAACAAACGGCTTATTTGTTGCAGCAGAGAATGTTGCTTATAACACCAATATTGCTACTAACTACACTCTCAGAGTTCAAGGTAACAAATACTTTCTTTCCGATGGCAGCGCTATCATACTAACCGGCCCGCTGCGCGATTATTCAGGATTTAGCGACCAGATAGATCCTTACGAAACTCCTAATTTTCTATTCCTCGGTGACGGCACTACCTCGGCGCAAGCTAACATCAACCTGACGCGGGTTTCCCTGCAAACGCCTGCGAAAGTTCGGTTTGTACCCAACCAAGACTATTACAGTACCGCTGGAAGCAAACCAACAATTACTTTTCAGGCGTGGGATGGAAGTAACGGAGTGGGTAACGGTACTGCCGGCGTCAATGCTTCAGTTACTGGTGGAACAACGCCGTTTAGCACTAATAGTTTAACAAGTTCGATCGCAGTTAATCCAGTCAACGATCCACCTTCGTTTGTCAAAGGGGTCGATCGCACTCTCAGCAGCAATTCGGGGCCACAAACCATCCCCGGATGGGCGACTGCGATTTCTCCAGGCCCTAACGAATCAGGACAAACTGTGGCTTTTCAAGTGGTAGGGAATGATAATGCTGCTTTGTTTAGTGTACAACCTGCGATCGACTCGGTGGGGACGCTAACCTTTACACCGATGCCGGGGGCGATCGGCAGTGCTAATATCACTCTGAACCTGAAAGATAATGGCGGTAGAGAGAACGACGGGCTCGATACTTCTGATACCCAATCGTTCATTATCAACCTCACCAATCCAGGCACATTTAATTTCAGCAACGCCAACTACAGCGTTAATGAAAACGGTCAATTTGCCACAATTACCGTTACTCGCACTGATGCTAATGTGGCTGCTGCTGTCAGTTACAGTACAAGTAATGGCACTGCTAATGCTGGTAGTGACTATAACCAGAAATCGGGAACATTAAATTTTGGCATTGGCGAAACTACTCAAACTTTCACGATTCCAATTGTGGATGATTCAGAGATAGAAGAGAATGAAACTGTTAATTTAACTCTGAACAATCCCACTAACAAAGCAGATTTAGGAGCAATTTCTAGTGCTGTTTTGACTATTGTAGATACAACTCCAACTCCGACGCCGACGCCTGCGGAAACTCCAACTCCCACGGGAACTCCGACGCCGACGCCTGCGGAAACTCCAACTCCCACGGGAACTCCGACGCCGACGCCTGCGGAAACTCCAATTCCCACGGGAACTCCGACGCCGACGCCTGCGGAAACTCCAACTCCCACGGGAACTCCGACGCCTGCGGAAACTCCGACGCCAACTCCGACTCCGACGCCTGCGGAAACTCCCACTCCAACTCCCACGGGAACTCCGACGCCGACGCCTGCGGAAACTCCAACTCCAACTTCCACGGGAACTCCGACTCCGACGCCTGCGGAAACTCCAACTCCAACTTCCACGGGAACTCCGACGCCTGCGGAAACTCCAACTCCAACTCCGACTCCCACGGAAACTCCGACGCCAACTCCGACTCCGACGCCTGCGGAAACTCCAACTCCCACGGGAACTCCGACGCCTGCGGAAACTCCAACTCCCACGGGAACTCCGACGCCTGCGGAAACTCCCATTCCGACGCCTGCGGAAACTCCGACGCCAACTCCAACTCCGACGCCTATTTCCACTGCGACGCCAATTCCGACACCGACGCCAATTCCTGCGGAAACTCCCATTCCGACGCCTGCGGAAACTCCGACGCCAACTCCAACTCCGACGCCTATTTCCACTGCGACACCAATTCCGACACCGACGCCAATTCCTGCGGAAACTCCCATTCCGACGCCTGCGGAAACTCCGACGCCAATTCCGACGCCAATTCCTGCGGAAACTCCGACGCCTGCGGAAACTCCGACGCCAATTCCGACACCAATTTCGACATCTGGAGAAACTCCAATCCCAACGGCTAAACCTGGGGAAACACCGATCGCAACTGACAATTCGATCGCCCCAACCACATCTCCATCAACCGAAACCCCCAAACCTTCGCTAATTCCTGCTGCTTCGGAAGACTGTATGTGCGATCGAATCACTTTACCCGATCGCAATTCCATTCCCGGCCCGAATATCCCTGAAAATACCCTCAACGGTACTGACGGTAAAGATACTCTAACCGGCAGCGATGTTAATGACATCATCAACGGTTTCAACGGCAGCGACTTGCTAAAGGGCTTTCTCGGCAACGACAATATTTACGGCGGCTTTGCTAGCCCAGTTGCTGTGGGCGCGGATGCAGACAGCGACACCATATTTGGCAACGAAAATAACGACTATCTCGTCGGCCACGCTGGGAATGACCTTATTTATGCGGGTAAAGATCATGATGTGGCGATCGCAGGCAAAGATAATGACATAGTTTGGGGCGACAAAGGCAGCGATACCTTGCTTGCCGATGAAGGTAATGACAGTTTATTTGGCGGCACTTCTGATGCGTCTGACGGTGGCTTGACCGGAAAAGATTTGCTTTTTGGCAATAACGGCAACGACGTTTTGTACGGACAAGAAAGCGAAGATACTCTCAGCGGCGGCAAGGAAAATGATACCTTACATGGTGGCAAAGATAACGATATAATTTGCGGCGATTCGGGCAATGATTTGCTGTTTGGAGAGTTGGGAAATGACACCATCTGCGGCGGCGAGGGCGAGGATACGATTTTCGGAGATAGTGACAATATCGCGATGGATGCTACCAGTCAAAAAGATTATTTGTGCGGCGGTAGTGGCAATGATTTAATTTATGGCAATGAAGATGCCGATCAATTGTGCGGCGGTGACGGTAGCGATACTCTGTACGGGGGTGAGGGTGATGATACTTTGATTGGGGGAATTGGCGACGACTGGTTGAGGGGAGACTTCGGAAACGATACGCTGCAAGGGGGAAGCGGGCGCGATTACTTTTTCTTGACTGCGGGAGAAGGCCGCGATGTCATCGCTGATTTTACGCAAGGTGAAGATTTATTAATTTTGACGGGAGGGTTAACGGTCGATCGACTCAGCATAGTTGAAGAAAACACTACAACTTTTATCAAAATTGCCAACACGGATCAAATCTTAGCTAGCCTAAAAGGTGTGCCAGCTAATCTCATCACTCAACAGGATTTTACAGTAATTGGACTACCTGGTTTGTAGATAATATGGAATCCGGTTGTATCAGAACGATCGCTAATATCATGTCCGATCGATTAACCATAATATCCCGGTGGGGGCGGGTTTTTGAGATGTCAATTATTGGTAGGTATTGTTGGTGAGGGGAACCCCTACAAAAATCGCGATCGCTCGACTTGACATGATATTATATCATGTCCGGTCAATTAACCATGATTTCTGTAGGGGCGGGTTCGCCAAGATATTGAATAGAAACCGGAAAATCTGTAAACCCGCCCCGGCCTTTAATCGCGATCGCTCGACCGGACATGATATGAGACATTATTTCAATCTTTCGTATAGCGTCAGCAAATAGTCATATTGCATTGATTTCTCCTCTCTAAAATTAATCCACGCTGCCTTCGCAAGGCACGCTAGGGCGATCGGGAGGACTGTAGAGTCAAACACAATATTGGTAGTAGACTTGGGATTAAGTTAAAACTGTAGGGGACGCGCGCACCCTACAGTTTCTCGTTTTCAGGCTCGGCTTTGTATTTAAACCGGAACCAGAGTCGGTTCCAAAGTTGCCACTAATTTGAGATTGTACTCATATTCAAAACACGGCTTTTTATAATCCAAACTCCACAGTTCCAGAGCGCAATCATCTTCGGGATTGAGCGGGTGCAACCGTAAGTGAAACTCTCTCACTTCCGGGCGGTGTTCGCATTTAAAATTAGAAATTGCGCCAATCTGACGCCTATCTAAAGCCACAGCTAACCGCAGAAAAGGATGCAATTTACTGACGAGTTCCCGGTATTTTTTTGGAAGAACAATAAAATTTTCGTGCTTCTTTTTAGGAGGATTTTTCCGGTGATAGCGAGCCAAATTGGCAATGACTTCAATCTCTGTTTCAGTGTAGCCCAATAACTCACCATTGCGAATTAAATAGTAAGAATGCTTGTGGTGCGCTGAATGGCTGACGTATAAACCGCAGTTGTGTAGAATTGCCGCAGCCCACAGCAACTCGCGTTCTTCGGTTCCCCAATTGTGTAGAATTCCTTGAGTTTGGTCGAATAAATTGAGAGTAAATGCTGCGGTTCTTTCGCTTTGTTCTAAATTGACTTGATATTTGTTAGCCATGTGGAGAATGCTACGCTGGCGGATTGAACCTTGATAGCGTAAGCGGTTTTCAATTAAACCGTGCGCCAGCATCCAGTCAACAATTACGCCTTCTCTCAGAGACCGATCGCACACAGTCAGCGATTCAATTCCTAATAGTATCATAGCTTCCTGCAAAATCAAAGCGCCTGCCAGAATAATTTCCGCCCGCTTGTCCGACATTCCAGGAATTGCCAACCTTTCGGCATAAGAAAGTTTGCGAAAGCGATTGACTAAATCGCGTAAATCTTTTAAACTTAACTGATATCCGGCTAGCGGACTCGGAACAGTTCCCAACTTTTCGCGAGCGTTAATAGCAGCCAGAGTTTCGATGGTTCCAGCAGTGCCAATCAAGCGCAAAGGTTCGCCCTCATGGAATTGAGATCGCAATTCGTCGATCGGTCTTTCCAGCGAAATCCGAATATAAGCTTGCAAATAAGCAAACTCCTCCTTGCTAATCGGGTCAGTTTTGACAAATTGTCCTGTTAAGCGAACAGCACCAATTTTTGTACTGGTGAGACAGCGAGGCTCAGAACTGTCTCCTAAAATCAACTCCGTAGAACCGCCCCCAATATCAATAATCACCTGGGACTGATTGTTAAACTCCATACCCGAAAGAACGCCCAGATAAATTCTCCGCGCTTCTTCCTGACCGGAAATCAAACTAACATTCAGGTCTAATTCGTCAGCAACTTGTTTGAGAAAATCTCGCCCGTTAGGGGCTTCCCGAACCGCACTGGTAGCCACAGCGATAATTTGTTCAGCATTGAAAGTTTTAGCAATATCTAGAAAACGGCTCAGAGTGGCGATCGCCCTTTGCATAACCTCGGGCTTCAAGCACCCTGTCTTAACCTCACAATCGCCCAACCGAACCGTATCTTTTTCTCTAGCAATAATCGTAAACGCAGGCAATTTCGGATCGATCCGCGCCACCACCATGTGAAATGAGTTAGTACCCATATCAATAGCAGCAATAATGCGATTTGACTCCGCAGACGGAAGTGAATTAACCATTGGAGTATCGGGGTTGACAGATATTTATGATTATTTCACGAATCCAGTTAGGCATTCTATTAAATTAGCAAAAATTTGGAATTGCTGACTGGGC
The DNA here is from genome assembly GCF_036705285.1 of Microcoleus sp. B4-C1. Classification (NCBI taxonomy): domain Bacteria; kingdom Bacillati; phylum Cyanobacteriota; class Cyanophyceae; order Oscillatoriales; family Microcoleaceae; genus Microcoleus; species Microcoleus sp. B4-C1. Next base: position 57,501 of record NZ_JAUBUC010000015.1, read on the forward strand.
AAGACTTTCACCTGTTTTAAATTTCGGCAGAAGTATGCTCGCCAACAGAGATAGTAAGTGATTGTGCCTAAAATTTGATAAAATCTAGAGTTAAAAATATCAAATCTAGAATTGAAATGCTTACACAGCCCGATCGCCAACCCGAATCCACATTGCTAACCGTCGTGAGGCTTTTGAGATGGGACAAACCAGCAGGAAGGCTGATTTTAATGATTCCAGCCCTCTGGGCGGTCTTTTTAGCAGCCCACGGGAGGCCGCCGACAGCATTGGTGGGCGTGATTGTGTTGGGAACCCTAGCCACGAGTGCGGCGGGATGCGTCATCAACGACTTGTGGGATCGCGATATCGATCCCGAAGTAGAAAGAACGCGATCGCGCCCCCTAGCATCCCGCGCCCTCACCGTGCAAACTGGAATAGGAGTTGCTTTAATTTCCTTTGCTTGCGCGGCGATTCTCGCTTTTTATCTCAATCCTTTAAGCTTCTGGCTGTGCGTGGCTGCCGTACCAGTAATTATCTGCTATCCGCTAGCAAAAAGATTTTTTCCAGTGCCGCAATTAGTGTTATCAATTGCCTGGGGTTTTGCAGTTTTAATTAGTTGGAGTGCCGCCGTTGACGAATTAGAATTAGCGACTTGGCTGCTGTGGGGTGCAGTCGTGTTTTGGACGATGGGATTTGATACAGTTTATGCAATGAGCGATCGGGAAGATGATTTGCGTTTGGGCGTGAATTCAAGCGCTATTTTTTTTGGTGATAATGCGGCTAATGCTGTGGGTTTTTTCTTTGTTGGTACTGTCGGTTTGTTAGCGGCAATGGGGATGAATCTGCACTTGCACATTGGTTTTTGGATGGCAATTTGTGCGGCGGCGATTTTGTGGTTTTTGCAGTACAGTCAACTCCGAAATGCGGATCTTCCTAAGCTTGTTTACGGTCAAATCTTTCGCCAAAATGTTTGGGTGGGTTTTGTCATATTAGCGGGGATGATTGTTGGGGAGATTTTTTAGTTTTTTGTAGGGCTTTTCCCGCCGGAAACGGGTGTGAAACTCGAATGATTGAAGTTTGACAGAAGAGGTTCAAATCGATTTAAGCCTGAAAGCCTGTATCTCTCTGCTTTGTATCCAAGTCTCGCACCCCCGCACATCCCCGGGGATGTGCGATGGTTTCTTCATCTTTTTTCAGGATGATTATACATAAATATACTTAGTTATTAATCTAATTGGATTAGACTTTTCAGAGATGTTACTGATGCGCTGGCTTATAAAAACTGATATTATTTTTGTCTATGAGACGAAATTATACTGAATTATTGGAGTATAAAAAACTACGTCTTTTTGTCTGCAGGTATGGAAATTGGTTACAGGCAACACTTTCACCGGAAGAAAATAAATGTCTAACGATGCCATTTCCTACTCGTTATTAAACACTCAGTGTAAAGTTTCATTACAAAACGCATAAAAACTCCGGCGCACTTCTGATAGATATATAGCGGCGGAAAGTTAAGCGAGTTTAACGACTTTCTAACCTTTTGCTGATTAAGTTGAAGTCGCGTGTCGTTACGCGGATTTGCGGCAATTGCTTGGCTGTGTCGGCTGATTTTTTCCATAGAATTTTATCAATAAAGGTGCATCATGTCTAATATATCGATCGGCAATCTGAACGACAACTATTTCTCTATCGACTTCGCAGGTAAAACTGACCCCACAGACACCTATCGTTTTAATCGACTCAATACCGGCAGCTTTCGAGTTACGGCTGAAGGATTTAGTTCCATTGTCGGGATGCAGCTTCTCGACAGTCAGGGAAAAGTCGTCAAAGATATCGAAACAAACGGCACAAATTCAGGAACTTTTAGCATCGATAATTTGGGCGCAACCAATTATGCGCTCAAAATTTCCGCACCTTCGGGCGATACAAATTATCAAGTTAGTTTAACCCCAGACGGCAAAGTTGACCCGCTGACAGGTTTAGGGGTAGACTCCGGCTTTTTCGCTACAGATTCCACGGGACAAGTTGGCTTTGACTGGCTGCACGACGGCGGCAATTATCAAGGTGAAGTTGCCATTTTCAGCGTGCTGGGAATGGAGGAATTCACCCCTGGTTCTCAGGAATTTATCAAAGAAGCAGCAAGACGATCCCTGACCAATTCTACCTTTGGTCACGTAGTAATTTCTGACCCCAAGGTGCAAATCCACTATTTAATGGCAGTTTAGGAGAGGGAAATTATAACGAAGGGCAGTACAGCGGCGCGAAAACATTTCCGATGAAACCGGGAGAAGCTTTTGCGGTGATGCTGGTGCCAAATGGTACGGTGCAAGATGTGTTTAAGAATCCCGGTGCCGGCGGTGACAAACGCCCGCTGTTGTCATTATCTAGCACTAATCCAAATGATGCTTGGTTGTACGGTCAAGTAGCAGATGTCACTGGCAAGGGCAAGGCATTTGCAATGGAAGATCAGCGCGTCGATCAGGGCTCAGATAAAGATTATAACGATTTGGTTTTCAATTTAACAGGCGCGACGGGCAAAGCAGTGTCGATCGACAAAGTGATCGATCCAAGTAAAGATTGGACTAAACTTGATGGCGGCAAGAAATTGATCGATTATGTCAAATCAAAGCTGCCGGTTGTGGAACCGCCTGTTGCTGTAACGCCACCGATTGAGACAAAACCGCCTGTTGCAACAACGCCACCCGTAACAACGCCACCTGTGGAGACAAAACCGCCTGTGGCTGTAGCGCCGCCTGTGGAAACGCCACCGATTGATCCAAAACCGCCGGTTGCTGTCGCGCCTCCTGTGGAAACGCCTCCTGTGGAGACAACGCCGCCAGTTGCTGTAGCGCCTCCTGTGGAAACGCCTCCTGTGGAGACAACGCCGCCGATTGCTGTCGCGCCTCCTGTGGAAACGCCTCCTGTGGAGACAAAACCACCTGTGGCTGTCGCGCCTCCTGTGGAAACGCCACCGATTGAGACAAAACCACCTGTGGCTGTCGCGCCTCCTGTGGAAACGCCACCGATTGATCCAAAACCACCTGTGGCTGTCGCGCCTCCTGTGGAAACGCCACCGATTGATCCAAAACCGCCGGTTGCTGTCGCGCCTCCTGTGGAAACGCCACCTGTGGAGACAACGCCACCTGTGGAGACAAAACCACCTGTGGCTGTCGCGCCACCGATTGAGACAACGCCACCTGTGGAAACGCTGCCTGTGGCAACGCCGCCTGTTGCGACAACGCCACCTGTTGCAACGCTGCCGACCCCTCCAACACCACCCGTGCAACCGCCTACGATCGCCCCTGAACCACCTCTAGTTGGACTTGAGCCGATCGACGATCTGTCGCAGCCGATCGACCCGGAACCGCCTATTGAAACCGTATTACCGATTAGTTCGCCGCCAGAAAATCGCGCCTTTATCGGCATCATCGATACTGGGTTTGCGCCGAACAATCCCGATTTGGATTACTCTAAAGTGACTATGGGGCGCGATCGCATTGACAAAGACAGCAATCCTTTGTTTACTGCTGGCACTGGTAACGAACACGGCACATTTAGCTGGGGTTTAGTGAGTGCGATTCAAGGCAACGACAAAGGCATTGATGGCTACAACGATAAGGCAAATGTTTATCTAAGTCGGGCAATTGGTTCTGGGGAATGGGATTTAGCTTTAACTGATTTTGTGGGTGAGGCGAAGGCACAAAAGAAAAAGAATGCGATCGCACTTCTTCCCCTCGATTTAACTCAGAAAAATGCTGATGGCAGCATTACCACTCGTTACGAATTTACACCCAGAGAACGTGCTGCATTAGAAAATGCGCGTCAGAATGGAGTGCTGTTAGTTGTTGCGGCTGGGAATGACGGCGGTGTGATGTCTGTTTTGGGTCAATCTTCCCAGGAGTTTGAGAATATTCTCACGGTTGGTTCATCTGATGGATTTGGGCGATCGGATTATTCCAGCTATGGCTATGGTTTGGATATTTTAGTGCCCGGAGGTGCGATCGACAATCCGACTTTATCGACAGTTGGCGATGATTTAGGCACGATGGCGGGCACTTCTGTTGCCGCGGCCAAGGCGGCGGGGATGGCGTCTAAGGTTTGGGAGAGTAATGCCGATTTGAATCCTACCCAAGTGATTGACATTTTGACGGGAAGTGCGATCGATTTGAAGGAGCCAGGATGGGATAAGGAAACGGGTTTTGGGGTGGTGAATTTGAATAAAGCTGTGCAAGTGGCCAAGGAAACAGCGCCGCAAGCTTATATTCCAACACCTTTCTCGAATCCGACAACTTGGGGTTTAGATGCACAAGTTAGCCCCTGGGAACGAGCCGTTAATTTGAGTGGTGTGACGGATGGGGGTAAAATTGCTGTCCAGATTAACGGTGGTGTTAATATTCGTCCCACTGCTGATACTTCCAGTGCTTCTGTCGGTAAAGTCAGTCCTGGGACACAACTGGAATTTGACTACCAGACTCAAGGTGAATTAATCAACGATCCTAATGGTGAAGGTAGCAGTGATGTCTGGTATCACCTGGCAGATGGTAGCGGTTTTGTATCTGGTTTGTACGTCACCAATGTCCAAGATATCCCCTCTACACCGCCAATTGACAATCCCGTGCAGCCGCCGATTGACAATCCCGTGCAGCCGCCGATTGACAATCCCCTACAACCGCCAATTGACAATCCCGTACAGCCACCAATTGACAATCCCGTGCAGCCGGCGCCTAATTCAATTTCTCTCAACGGGCGCACCATTGGTGGCAATTTCTATCCTGTTTTCCAGAATTCTAAAGGAACGCTGGGTAATCCGACTTCTGATGTCCTCACTTCTGGTGGTGTCAGCTATCAACTATTTGACAAAGGGTCGATCGTCAGCAGTAAAAATGGAACTTTCCCCCTTTATGGTGCTATCCGTCAAGCATTCTTGAATACAGGTGGATTGGATGGCTGGTTGGGCGCTCCGAAGAGTGGGGAAAAGGGGTTGGGGAATGGGAATCTTATTCAATACTTTGAGAAGGGCTATATCTACTGGAATGGAGGTAAGGCGACGGCTTACAAAGAAGGTACTGGTTTGCCATCTGTATCTGTTCCACCTAATCAGCCAATCTCTGGCAAAGGTAATACAATTCGCACAGGTGAAGGAGGAAATTTCTTTCCCGGTATACTTTCAAGCATTGAGAAAGACTACAATGCCATTCGCAAAAACTATGAGGATTCTCTGCCTGTATCAGGTAAAGGCTTTGAACCATTGGGTCAATTCCGTCCCAGTGATTTTGATGATCATTGGTGGGATTTACATACCGGAAGTATCAATCTCTACAAGCCAGATAACAATAGTATGACGGCTGATTCAGTTCACAAGGAGCTTAATAAGCTTGTTCCGAATGAAACTGTTAGTCAAATCTACCAAGCTTTATCAGATAAAGCTCTTGGTGGTGTAAAGACGACAGCTTCTTCTGGCTACGTATATGAACAAGACTACACCACTAATTATCAACAGATTCACTCTGGAATTGATATTGGTACTGATGGTGTAGACAAATTACCCGTTTATTCGGTTACAGATGGAGTTGTTGTCGGCATTGAAAAGGCTTACAAGGGTGTAGGCGATCTAGTGATCATTAAAGAATTAAATACCGAGCGCTACTGGATGTATCTTCATGTAAATGTCGATCCATCACTTCGTGTTCTAGGTAGTATTCTTCCAGATGGTACTATCTCAAATGGTATTATCTCAGCAGGTAAAACCCTTGCTAAAATTGCGCCTACATCCTACACAGGATTAGCTCCACATTTACACCTGACAGTCGCCAATAACTCACAGCCTACTTCTGTTCTAAATGCTTATGACGAGACAACGGTTCTAGGTAGAACTGTTAGCCCCTTACAGGCTTATTGGGAGTATAGGAATCGTTGATGACTGATTTTATTCTCTGCTTTTCAGGGGGGTAGGGAAGGTTTTTCGGGAGAGGCGATCGCTCATCATTCATCAAAAGAGCGATCGCCCTTCTTACATCTGCGTTAATCTGCATCCATCTGCGGTCAAAAAAGAGCGATCGCCCTTTCTAATAATTCAGAAGGGCGATCGCTATTTGGAATGAATTTGCGATCGCTTTTTTGCGGTTCATTAAAAGAGCGATCGCTTCTACTTGTAGGATGGAATAACCGCTTGCATCTCCCAATTTTCATGACCAACCCCATCCAGCAAGAAGCCCGCCAAATTCTCGACACTCTCGCCTTTACCCCCTTCGATCGGTGCCATCCCCTCAGCCGCGACTTCGACACCATTCCTGCTAAAGTTGGTTTGTACGCCTTTCGACATCGCACTGAAGGATTGCTCTACATCGGCAAAGCCAAGAACCTCCGCGATCGACTGCGAGGTGGTCACAAAGCCTTCCTCTGGGGCTGGCTCTATCGCTACGATCCAGATGATGTAAGGATTGCCTTTGTTACCCTCAACCAATGGCAAAAACCAGGGTTATTATATGAATTAGAAACCCTCATCCTTCAAGCTACAAATCCTCCCTACAACGTTAAAATCCCCAGAGAACAATGACTCAAACACTTAAGATCCAACACTTGCCACCAGAAGCTATTCATTCGCTGATGACTTATTTACCTGACTATGTGAAAGTCGCTTTGATGGCAAAAGCTACGCAGCTAGAATGTTCTCTGGAAGCTGCGATCGAAATGGCAATTGCTAGTTTTCTAGACTCAGAAGCTTTCAGCTTTGAAGATTGCCTATTATCGCAACGTCTTAAGGAATCAGAATTGGTAGAATTTCCCCAAAAGAAATAGGGTGCGATCGCCCGTTTTACAATCAATCATGGCGATCGCCCTTCTTGAATCCACGTTAATCAGCGTCCATCTGCGGTCAAAAAAGATCGATCGCCCTTTCTAATAATTCAGAAGGGCGATCGCTTTTGCTGAATTTATGATATAATTACCCATCAGTTACAGCTACACTTGCCCACTTCTTTTGATATAAAGGAGTAAAGCCCGTGAAAATAGAAGAATTACTGCAAAGAAAAGGGATTATTCACCGCGATCCAGAAATTATGAGCGGTGTCCCCGTATTTGTCGGCACTCGCGTTCCCTTAAAGACTTTTTTCGATTACCTGGAAGGTGAAAGCGGTTTCGCAGAATTTATTAATGATTTTCCTTACCTAGAAAGTCAGGCAATTAAAGTGCTAGAAAATCTTACTAAGATGATGCTGTCGCTAGAAAGTGATTCCAATGCTTATATTGCTTGATGAAAATCTCTTGAGTCAAAAACTTAAGCAGCCTTTCTTAGATGAGGGTCATTCAATCAGCAATGTTTATGACATGGGGTGGAGAGGGCTAAAAGACCGGGAAATTCTGGATCGATCGGAGAATCATCCTTTTGATGTTTTTATCACCGCCGATAAAAATCTTCCCTATCAACAAAATTTAGCAATTCGTGTTATTACAATTGTGGTGTTAGATTCTAGCAGTACGAGACCCGACCATCTTGTACCTTTGATGAGACAAGTTAGCACTATGATATTGTCGCTACCAACGGGTTCCGCAGTTCGCATTAATGATACTGGGGATGTGGTTTCCATTAGTCCTTGATCGATCGCCCTTCTTACATCCGCGTTAATCTGCGTGCATCTGCGGTTAAAAAAAAGCGATCGCCCTTTCTAATAATCCAGAAGGGCGATCGCCCGTTTATAATCAAAATGGCGATCGCCTCGTAACCTATTGATTATTTCTTCTTTAAAAGCTTGAAAATTACAAAGCAAACACGATTCTGAGAGCTAGATCGATTTTTACGATCACCTCTGGTTCAAGTTCACCTCGGATATCTACCCCACGAGAACCATAATCAATAGGGCGCGTTTGCAAACAATCAGCAATAGATTTTTTTGTTAATCCATTTCTTTGAGACGGTTCAATCTCTACATTACTTTTAATCTTGGCTTTTTTTTCACTCCAAGCAGTAATTGGAACAACCTGGATTACAGGAACTCGCTCATTATAAGTATTGTTGGTCACAACAACACAAGGTCTAATTTTCCCCGTTTCAGAACCCTTTGTTGGATCGAGATTAACTTCAATAATTAAACCGCGTTTCAATTTTATAGCTTCAGCCATTCTTCTAAACCTAATTCCGTCAATTCTTGCAAGTCTGTATCTTCCTTATAGATTTCTGCATAGAGAGCAGCGGATTCTTCCAATCGCTCCGCTTCTAATGCTAATTCCAGGCGTTTAATTGCGATTCTTACTACTTCATTTGCGTCTTTAAATCCATACTTTTGACAACTTTGGAGAAATTTTATCTGAGATTCATCCAGTTCAAATGTTTGCTCTTTCATCATAGTAAAAATTCTGGAAAGCTTTGGTGTATTACTCTTGAAAACTAGGATAAAATAAACTGCCAATTTAATGATAACATACATTTCCCAAAATTCCTAAATACCAGTCGATCGCTCTTAATCTGTCTCATCAACATTATCCAAGATATCTTCGATGTCCCGTGCCCCGTGAATCACGCGCAAAATTTCTACCTCTGAGTCTATCAGACGGGAGAAAATCAGATATCTTCTAAAACCTTTAATAGCTTGTTGTCGCACATCGATTAAATTAGGATGAGAAAATTGACAGCGTTTTCCCATTTTTGGCGTTTGTGCTAATTGTTTAAATGTTTCTTCGGCCGCGACAATAAAGCGATCGGAAGCATCCATATTATCTTCCACAATGTAAGTGGCTAATTCAATCAAATCACCGATAACTTGCGGACGTTTTTGGAGCGAGGTCATTTTTCTCCCTGCAACCCCTGATTCTGGGAAATACGCGATCGCACAGCTTGACGAATCTCCATCCAATTTTCCTCCGTCATCGCGGTAGGATTTCCCGATTCCAAACCCTCTAATAACATCGCTTCCAAACGTTCTGAAGCTTTGCGTTTTTGGTCTTGGCGAATTAACTCACGAAAATACTCGCTAGCTGTACTATAACACCCTTGGGCTACCTGTTCTTCTATATAAGTTCGCATTGAGTCAGGCAGAGAAATATTCATGCTTGTCACTGGTATTACTTACCTCATTTAACTCGTTATCTTATTATGGCAGATTTTGCCATTTTATGTTAAGTCTCACAACCAGTAATTTTTTAAGAAGAAATTGGGAAGATCGATCGCCCTCGATCGACCAGACTCAAAAAGGATCTCGCCCATCATTCATCAATCATGGCGATCGCCCGTTTTATAATCAAAATGGCGATCGCTCAAAATCTTTCCCATTCACAACCAATGAATCCAGCCGCACAAAAACTTCCAGATTTGACAGGACAAACCTTATCAGAAGCGATCGCCATACTGGAAAGTTACGGCTTCCAATTTCAAACCAGCACAAAAGGTGGCTATCAAACCTTTGAACATCCAGACGGCAGTATCATTCATATTAGACCAAATGGTGAAATAGTCCGTACAGGGCCTCATATACGCGGGACGGAGGGCAAAACTTACCGTCGTAGATACAATAGAGATGGAAATCAAATAAAATTTGAACCAGGGGCTAAGACACATAATACCGGAGAAAAAGTGATTCTATGACAACCGATCTCGCACTCAACCTCAAAACCTTTTTAGAAGACTTAAAAAGTGCCGATTTAGTAGGAGTTTCACTCCGCCCTCAAAATCTTGGCTTGCGTTTAGACTTCACCTTTGGGCCCGAAGTGGGAGATGTAGCGATCGAGTTCGATCGCATTCTTCACCTAATAATTTCTCGCCCCATCAATTCCGATGATGAAAATTACTGTTTTTGGGTAGGAGAAGTCGAACTCAGAAAGCTTGAAGAAAAGGCTGAAACTTTCTTATCTTCCCTGTCCTATCCTTTCACTTTTCCGGCTAATTTAGATTTATCTGCTTTGAGTCATTTTCGGTTGGAAGGGGATATTTTTATTGAAATAATTTGCGAACACTATAAGATTTTTCAGGAAGTTAAAAATTAACTCCTATTTTTTAAGCTTTATGAATCACAAGAGCGAGATCCCTTCTTGCATCCGCGTCAATCAGCGTCCATCTGCGGTTAAAAAAGAGCGAGATCCCTTTCTAATAATTCGGAAGGGCGATCGCCCAGGCCGACCAAAACCAGTACACTACCATCAAAGCCAAATCTCTCAGCGGTATAGCAGCGCTGTACCGAGAACCGGGAGAATTTGACCAAGCCCTGCAGCACCATGCAGAAGCAATCGAAATACTCGATCGAGCCAGCGCTAAATTAGACCGAGCCGAAGCTTGCTATCAACTAGCACTAACAGAACAAAAACTTGGTAACATCGAGAAAACTCAAGAAAATTTTGAGCGCGCCATTCAACTGTTCAGCGAAATGGACGCCAGCAAACAAGTAGAAAAAGTACAGTTAGCTGCGACCCAAAAAACTGAAAAAATACCTAATTAATTCAGAAATAAATCCGAAAATAGATACAATAAACGAAAGAACAACCATAAACTTTGTAGATATGAAACTAAAACGATTGGGACACGTAGCCGTCTGCGTGCAAGACATAGAGAAGTCTGCTGAATTCTACCGCAACTTGGGTATGGAGTTAGTCTGGAAAGATGCAGACTGGGCTTATTTGAAAGCAGGAGAGGACGGATTGGCGCTGTTGAGTCCGAGTTACGACCAAGCAGGGCCGCATTTTGGGTTTGTATTTGACGATCGCACCGAAATGGAATCCGCCTACGAACAACTCAAAGCCGATGGTGTTTCCGTCACCCACATCCACGAACACCGCGACGGTACTGCATCCTTTTACGGCAGAGATCCAGATGGGAACGGCTTCGAGTACCTTTACGAACCGGCCTGACGATTCTAGGGCTTACGAATCAACACCCAAGAAACCGGGTTTTTAGCGGTTTCTGCGAGTTGCAGTGCGTCTTCTCGACAAAAACCCGGTTTCTGACCACGTGCGCGAACTAAATTAAGTAAGCGCACAGAAAAAAATAGAATACCCAGATACCGGGCGCAGGCGTTCCTTCTTCCGTTCCCGGAACCTCCCTAAAACTCGCCGAATAAAGTTACATACTTACACCGAGGCTTCTCAAGTAAGGTGCAGGCTGTGAATCCAAAATATATCCACAACTTCCGAAAATCGGCTCGATAATCTAAAATCTAAAATCTAAAATCTAAAATCCTCATGTTGCAGAGAATACAAGTCAGAAACCGCTGGAAATCAATCTTCAAACCCTGGGAAGAAGCAGACCCTTGGCTGTTTGGCGCTTGCATCGCCCTCACCATCTTCGGGGGAGTCATGATCCGCAGCGTCGAAATCAACCAGGGGATGATCGACTGGTGGCGGCACTGGGTAACTGGGGCAGTGGGTTTGATCCTCGCCATCATCATTTCCCGCTGCCGTTACCAAACACTGATTGAGTGGAAATGGCCGATTTACATATTAATCAATTTGTCCCTGATCGCAGTGCGGTTTATCGGTACTACAGGGCTCGGTGCCCAGCGGTGGATCAACATCGGCGGCTTTTACCTGCAACCGTCAGAATTTGCCAAAGTAGGCATGATTATCACTTTAGCAGCTCTCCTGCACGACAAGACTGTCCCCACGGTGGGTCATATGTTGAGGATGCTGGCGATTATGGCTGTACCTTGGGGATTGATCTTTGCCGAACCAAATTTAGGTACTTCCTTAGTCTTCGGCGCGATCACAATGGGGATGTTTTACTGGGGAAATGTCAATCCCGGCTGGCTAATATTGCTATTCTCTCCTCTCATCTCAGTTCTCCTCAATAACCTGTATACACCGATTTGGGTAGCCTGGGTAGTTGTTGCAGGTATTATCGCTTGGCGAACCCTGCCTTGGCCCTGGTTGGGGACTTTCGGTGCTGTGTTGGTGAACGTTGTTTCTGGACAAGTCGGACAGCTTTTTTGGAATGTACTCAAGGATTATCAAAAAATGCGTCTGACAGGGTTTTTAAACCCGGAGAAAGACCCTTTAGGTAGCGGATATCACTTGATTCAATCTCGGATTGCTATTGGGGCCGGGGAACTGAAAGGCAGGGGTTTGTTTCAGGGAACGCAAACTCAGCTTAACTTTATTCCCGAACAGCATACAGACTTTATCTTTTCAGCCATTGGCGAAGAATTGGGGTTTATTGGCTGCATTTGCGTGCTGTTTGTCTTTTGGGTAATTTGTTTCAGGTTGGTGACGATCGCTCAAACTGCTAACGATAATTTTGGTTCTTTGCTGGCGATCGGCGTACTGTCAATGTTGATTTTTCAGGTATTCGTAAATATTGGGATGAACATTGGCTTGGCGCCGGTTACGGGCATTCCCCTGCCTTTCCTAAGTTACGGGAATGCGTCGCTGCTGAGTAATTTTCTCGGCCTGGGACTGGTGGAGGCTGTGGCCAGCCAGCGACAGCGCAAGAAGCGTTGGAATTAGGTCATTGGTAATGGGTAATGAGTTTTGGGAATGCGATCGCCCTTTTGATTTCTTTCGAGAGATTCTGCGGGCGATCGTATTTTTTGTCGATCGGCCAAGGCGCATCTAAATTTTACGCTTCCTGAGCCGAGCCTTTAGGACAGTTAAGTTTGATAAAATTCTTGGGGGCGCACGAGAACCCGCCCAAAAATAAAATTTAGAGGCCCAACACCTGAAGTACACCGACTTAATTAAACCACTATTGACGCAAACAATAAATGCTTTTGTGCGCTATGGGTAAGCCACTCTCTGTGCAGTGGAGACCCTACTGAGGAAGTTATTAATGCCTGAAACCCTTGCTAGTATTACATCTTTTTTTTCTTCCTTTCTTCTTTCTTTCTCCTTTTTCCTTCTTCCTTTTTCCTTCTTCCTTCTTCCTTCTTCCTTCTTCCTTCTTCCTTCGCCTCTGATTACTCGTTCATATTCTTGTACGTAGCAACAGCAGAAGGCGAACTCCGGTTTAAATAACGGAATATCCAATACTTAAATACCGTATCCAAGATAACTGGAAACGTCGCAATGAACAAAAATATGAACTGCCTATTTTCTGGTAGTCCCAAATGCCTCGATAAACCTTCGAGAATTACTTCCCAACCGTGAGGCGAGTGGAATCCCACAAACACATCTGTAAACAAAATAATTACGAAAGCTTTCGCACTGTCGCTGAGGCCGTAAATCACATCGTCCATAAAAGACTTTAAAATCTCAATCTCTTTCTTGTTAGTGACGATAATCGCGGCAAAAGCCATGCAGGAAATCAAATCAGCAAAAATATTTTTAATGGCTCCACCACTTTCAGCGCGGTATTCCTCCGCTAGTTCAACTGCTTTCGCGGCAATCATCTTTTCCGTTTCCTCTAAAGAAAGCGAGGGAGCAGTGCCTATTAACCTTTGAAAATTGAGGTGCTGCTCAAATCTCTCCAGTTCTTGAAATGCTTCTTCTTCCAGGTTAACATTTATGAAAACGGGAGCATTTTCTTGACCTCTAAAATGGTCAACTATCGGGCCGACTAGAAAGTTTTTGGAAATTTGATTCGTCAACAGCGGAACTAAAATCAAAAGCAAAATAAATCTGAGAGAAATAATTGTTTTTACTTTGGAATTGCGAAAATTCTTGACTACTTCTTTTTCAGCTCCAGGGTCTAAATCTTTAGTGATGCGATTCAAAGTCCCCAAAAGCGATCGCGGTAATAAATTTACTTCTTCATAGTTAGTGTCAACCTCACCATCGTGAATTTGAACAGAATTAGCTGAACCTTTATTTTTTGGATCGGGTGGAGAGCTGCTATTTGTAGATTTTGCCGACAAATTTACTGAACTGACAACCGGAACAATTGCCGTCGATCTACTATTATTAATATACTTGTCGATAACTCCATCAATAAACTCTAGCTTCTCAAATATAAGGGATTCTCTATCTTTCTTGTTGAGATGTAATCCGTGCTGGTGATAATCAGCGCTGTCCCCCGTTTTGGGTTTAGCCCCCACTCGCTCCGGCAGTTCCAAAAAAGAACGGCTAGCATTAAACTCAACCATTCGGGTTTGGATGACCTTGAGGTATTTTTGCAGTTCGGATTTAAAGTAAGACAGGGTGCTTTGTCCGTAATCTCCCGATCGCTCAGAGATTCCTTGGCCACCAAAATGCTCGTCTTCGATCGCCTTAATTGCTAAGGCAGCATCGTAGGCTTGTTCTAGAGCTCTCTCAGGCGTTTCTCGATACCATTGGTGAAGGCTGTAGAGATATTTTACAATCCTGTTCCAGGGAGAAGTATTCATAGCTAAAGCTGGTTAGTTGGCTGTAGACATTAGTGATTAAAGTATTCACGGTATGGTAACAAATTTACATAAATTGAGAACTGCCACGGAGGATTCAATTTGGATTATCGGATCTGCCCGCAGCGGCAAAACCACTCGTTTAGTCGAGCAGTTCTGCATTTGGAGCAAAACTGTCAAGCCTCTGCCTGCAACAGTTTCAGGGCGATCGAGTTCCGGGCGGAGGCGGGCGGGACAAACTGCCCCAGCAATTTTAGTCTTAGCAGCTAACGGAGACAACCGGCTAGAATTAGCCGATCGCATCGCCGTCGCTACCGAAGGAAAATATACCTTTCACTCCACAACACCCTTCGGTTTTTTTGAGCAGGAAGTATTGTTATTTTGGCCCCTGCTAGTTCAGTCGCTGGATTTGAGATCTCAATTTCCCCTACGGCTGCAACCTGAAACAGAACTGGAACTTGCCGCGAGACTCTGGCGTCGCGAACTAGACGAAGGCATTTTGCAAAAAACAGGGGTCAGCCCAAATCGAATGGTGCGTCGAACACTAGACTTATTACAACTTGCTGCTGTCAGCGGTACACCGAGAGAAGAGATTCCCAGCATTCTGGAACAGGGATTTGCTATCTCAGGCGGCTCGACCAACCTGTGGACTAGCATGGGAGAGTTGCTGGAAAGGTGGCGGGAATGGTGCTTGACGCGGGGGCTCCTGACTTACGGGATTGTTTGCGAACTCTACTGGCGCTATTTGTTGCCGGATGTCAGTTACCAGCAGCATTTGGCCTCTAGATACCAAGCTGTGATCGCAGACGATGTTGACGATTATCCGGCGATAAGTCGCCATTTGTTCGATCGAATGCTCGACCAAGGTGCGGCGGGGGCTTTCTCCTACAATCCAGATGGAGGAGTGCGTTTGGGCTTGGGGGCGGACACGGAATACCTAGCCCAACTCGAAAGCCGCTGTCAAAGTGTGGAAAATTTGGACGCAAAAGCGGGTTTAGCCGCAGAGATTGGAGAGTTAGCGGTAAGTTTAGCAGTTAATACGGAGGGTTTTTATCCTTTAGGCTTGAGTTTGCCCGGTAAAGTTCGATCGCTCCAAACCACTTCCCGGGCTCAACTGCTGCGAGAAACCGCCGAAATCATCGTCGATGCGGTGAAGTCACAAGCCGTGGAACCGCAGGAAATCGCCGTAATTGCCCCTGGGATGGATGCGATCGCCCGTTACAGTTTAACGGAAATTCTCGCGCGAGATGGTATCGCCGCCGTATCTCTCAACGATCAGCGGCCGCTCTCGACTACCCCAGAGATTCGAGCTTTACTCACTTTGTTAGCCTTAGTTTATCCGGGACTCGGCCGTTTAGTCGATCGAGACGGCACAGCCGAAATGCTGGTAGTGTTGGGCAGCCAGAAACACCGTTCATTGGAAACAGAAGATTCTAACTCGACTTTCAATCTAACATCTCAAATTCACCATCAAAAATCGATCGACCAAGTGAGAGCAGGTTTAATCGCCGATCACTGTTTTTGTCCAGATATCGATCGACCTCAATTGCTGCCAATTACAGCCTTTCCCCGGTGGGACAGAGTGGGACACCGAGCAGCCAGGGCCTACGAGCACATTGTCGAGTGGATCGAACAACAGCGATCGCAACAGCAGGAGCGCCTGTTGCCGAGCCCAATTGCCCTACTCGATCGAGCCATCCAGAAATTTCTCATGAACGACAGATACCTGCCCTACGATCGGCTAGCAGCCCTGCGCGAGTTAATGGAAACCGCCACCCACTACTGGGAAATCAACGGGCGAATGCAGCGCGTAGAACCAACAAATGGCGGCGACTCAGAAACGATCGCCCGGTTCATCCAGTTGTTGCGCCAAGGAACCGTCACCGCCAATCCCTTTCCAGTGCGTCCCGAAGGCCCAGCAGCCAGAGCCGTCACCCTCGCCAACATCTTCCAGTACCGTAGCAGCCGCCGCGCCCACAAATGGCACTTTTGGCTGGATGCCGGCTCGCCCCTGTGGCTGAGTGGCGGTGCGGCGACATTGTTTGGCGCTCCCTTATTTTTGCGATCGCAACTGGGGCATCCCTGGGAAACCGAAGAGGAAACGGCGGCCGACCAACAGCGACTGCGGCGAATTCTGCTAGATTTGTTAAGTCGCTGTTCCCTGCTTTACCTGTGCCACAGCGAACTATCCGTCAGTGGACAAGAACAAACCGGGCCGCTTCTGCCCCTAATTAACAGCTCTGTTTCTTGTCAGCAGTCAGCATGAGGCATTCACTTCTGCAGGCAAAAGGCAAATCTGTATTCAGCATTCAACATTCGGAAAGAAAAAATTATGACGGCGAAGATTTTTATTTTTTCTGATTCTGGATAAATAAACCGGGCTGACTCCAAGCCCGACTTCTAGGTTCTCTCGATCTGGCGCGATATTAAAGTATACCCAACATAGGCCTCAAAACGTGCAATCATTAATATTTTGAGATCAAAAGATGCCCCGCTTAAAAAATATCTATAGCCGTGGCAGTTTTGATTTAGTATGTTAGAAATGATGGGGTTATTAATCAATTTTAAGCCAGATTGGTGGCAACAAACTGATACTAATCAGTTCTTAAAGTAAATCGGGATAGTCGTTTAAAGGAGCCAAAATAATGCCAAGTGCAGTGCCATTAGTAATTATACCACCTCCAACACCAGAACCAGAGACGCCAGAACCAGAGACGCCAGAACCAGAGACGCCAGAACCAGAGACGCCAACACCTCCGACGCCGCCAACACCTCCGACGCCGCCAACACCTCCAACACCTCCATCCGGGGACGACACAATTGGCGACATAGACGACACAGGGGGCGGAGGCCAAGGTACCTCGCCCGGAATCATCGGCGGCGTAGTCCGCGGCACAGAAAGCAACGACTCCTTAGCTGGCAGTCCCGGCCCCGACGTGATTTCCGGGCTGCAAGGCAACGACACCTTGCAAGGAGTCGGAGGCGACGATTTACTATTTGGCAACGACGATGACGACGTGCTGTTCGGCAATGAGGGCAACGACGTTCTTGATGGCGGTTCAGGACTCGATACCCTGTACGGAGGCAAAGATAACGACTCCCTCGATGGGGGAAATAACCCTGACCTGCTTTATGGCAATGACGGCAACGACACGGTAATCGGAGGCGAAGGCAGAGACACGGCTTACGGCGGCAAAGGCAGCGACAGCTTGCGTGGCGGTTCTGGCGACGATAGCTTTTTGGGCGATCGAGGTGACGACATTCTGTGGGGCGACCAAGGCAACGACTCGCTCTTCGGTGGCGACGGCGAAGACTTGCTATTTGGCAACGAAGGAGGCGACTGGCTATACGGAAACGCCGGCGGGGACACAATTTTTGCCGGCGACGGCGACGACATCGTATTCGGCGGTGACGGCGACGACATCATAGACGCCGGTGCAGGCAACGACGTTATTTGGGGCGAAGCAGGCAAAGACGTAGTGGCAGGAGGCGAAGGCAGAGATGTCTTCGTCATCGGTGCATTCAGTTCCCCCAGCGGCAGCAGCGACGGCACTAACGCGGCATTTATCACCACAGGCGGCCCCGATCTCGCCGATGCCGACATTTTCACAGACTTTCGCCAAGGCGAAGATTTAATCGGGTTAAGTGGCGACCTCAAGTTTGAAGATTTGGTAATCTTCCAAAGCACTGAGACGAAAGCCGGCAGTACAATTATTCGCAACGGCGTCAGCGGCGACTTTTTAGCAGTATTGCCGGGAGTAGACAGCAGAACCCTAGGGCGAAGCTCATTTGTAATTGCGCCCACAGTTCCCGGCAGCGCAACTCCACTTCCCCTACCGACGCCGACAGACAGTCCGACACCGACAGGAAGTCCGACGCCGACAGGAAGTCCGACGCCGCCGACACCGCCGACGCCGCCGACACCGCCGACGCCGCCGACGCCGCCGACACCGCCGACACCGCCGACACCGGACGAGCCGCTGCCGACGTTCCCGACGCCGAATTTGCCGACGCCGACAGGAAGTCCGACGCCGACAGGAAGTCCGCCGCCCATCTTTAACCAACCTCCAAGAGCAGTTAACGATAACTTCACCACGGTTTCGGGTCAAGAGCTCAGTTTCAACGTTCTGTTGAACGACACTGACCAGGAACAAAGCGCTCTGACTGTCACGACTTTTGCTCCAGCAAGCAAAGGGAGCCTGGTTCCCGTGGGCGGCGGCGTATTCAAATACACCCCGAATCCGGGCTTCTCGGGAACTGACAGCTTCAGCTACTCGATCTCCGACGGCAGCGGTGGCACAAGTAAGGCGGTAGTAACCATCAACGTCAGTAGCCCGCCCCAGCTAATAATTAACGACGGTGTAGTTGTTGCCAAAAGTAATCCTATCCAGACAATCACTGCCGCCGATTTGTTAATCACAGATCCCGACAACAGCCCCTTGGAAATCGTTTACACGATTACTAAAGCCCCCGATGCTACCAGAGGTTTTGTCCAAAGGGGTAGCACGTTTCTCAACGTCGGCGGCAAATTCAGCCAAGACGATATCAACAACAACATCGTCAAATACAACTTGCTGGCAGAAGGTGGCAGCGACAGTTTCACGTTTACAGCCTCCGATGGGTCTGCAACTATCGGGCCGGCATCCTTCAGCATCACGGTGGTAGATAATATTGTCGATCGCAGCGCACTCCCGGCCAGCAGCTTTACAGGCAGCAACCTCAGCGACTTCATCGTCGGCGGGCCCGGCGACGATACCCTCGCTGGGGGCGAGGGCAACGACATCATGGACGGCAGTGGCGGCAACGACCTCCTATTCGGTGAAGCAGGCAACGACTCGCTGGTGGGTGCGATCGGCAACGACACCGTTGACGGCGGACTGGGCAACGACACCCTCGACGGCCAAGACGGCATAGACTCGCTGATCGGCGGACTGGGCAACGACCTGATGTTCGGCGGCAATGACAATGACAACCTAGCCGGCGGTGACAACAACGACACCATTGACGGCGGAACAGGCAATGACTCGATATTGGGAGAATCCGGCGAGGACTCGATACTTGGTGGCGCCGGGATTGACACCTTACTTGGTGGCATTGGCGACGACTCCCTCGACGGCGGTGCAGGCGACGACATCCTCGACGGTGGACTGGGCAGAGACTTGCTCGACGGCGGTATCAATAACGATTCCATCTTGGGCGGGGACAACGATGACACGATTTTGGGTGGAGAAGGCAACGACACGGGACTCGGAGGTTCGGGCAATGACTACCTGTTGGGCGAGGCCGGCAGCGACTCTCTGTTAGGCGAAGCAGGCGACGACACTCTCGACGGCGGTGCCGGCAGCGACTGTCTCAGCGGCGCCTTCGGCAATGACTTGATATTGGGTGGCGATGACAACGACTCGCTTTCGGGCGGTGAAGGCAATGACATTTTGGGCGGTGGCAACGGTTCTGACTTGCTCACGGGCGATGCTGGCAATGATTTCTTCTACTATGAAACTCCCAGCGAAGGCGTGGACGTGATTGCTGACTTTAACGCTAACGGCAGCGAGACCGACAGATTTTTGTTCAGGTCGTCAAATTTCGGAGGTTTAACCAACTCAGGAACTACTCTCGATTTCACCAGTTTTATCGTCAGGAATATCGGGTCTAGCGGCGACGACATTAGCAAGCAATCAGTCATTTTGTTTGAATCTAAATTTGACAACGCTCAAGCAATAAATGCAGTGTTGAAGAATCAAAACGGTTCGAGCAAAACGGGAGCTTTCTTCGTGTACCTGAACAATACTTTTAACAAGTACGTTCTCGGCTTCGACCCGAATGTGGCAGATGACAGTCTCCCAGCTTTCGATTTGGCAGTGTTGAATTCTATTCCTACAGTGCCCGGAGCGCTCAGCACCGTCATTACTGCATCTGACTTTAAGTTTATTTAGTAGTTTTGAGTAGCGTCGCAAGGAGTCGGAACAATGCCAAGTGCAGTACCACTAATTTTTCTCGAAGGGCGGCTACCCGATGAAAACGCGGATAGTTTGGATAGCGGCACGGTGCCGCAGCCTACGCCGTCGCCGGGAACGGAGC
>NZ_JAUBUC010000015.1:77894-79176 GCF_036705285.1 Microcoleus sp. B4-C1
CGATGATGACGGGGACGGAGCCGCCGATGATGACGGGGACGGAGCCGCCGATGATGACGGGGACGGAGCCGCCGATGATGACGGGGACGGAGCCGCCGATGGTGACGGGGACGGGCCCGGACATTTCGGTCACGCCTGTGCCGCGGCCAACTCTGACAGTTCCCACGCCTCCCCCAGAGCCACTTTTTGTCGATGGCTTAGTTGTCGCAAATGACGGCAGTAACTATTTAATCGGCAGCTTGTTCAATGACACGATTGCCGGGGGTGCCGGCGACGACACACTTTTGAGTCGGGACGGAGACGATCTACTCAGGGGCGAAGACGGTAACGATTCTCTCAACGGTGGCGCTGGTAAAGATATTGTTGAGGGCGGGCGCGGTAATGACACGGCGCGGGGCGGCAAAGACGATGACTTGGTTTCTGGCGACGAGGGCGATGACTTAGCTTTTGGCGACCTGGGCAATGATATTGTCTTGGGTTCTGAAGGTAACGACACGCTGTACGGCGGTAAAGGCAATGACTGTCTGCGCGGTGGTGGGGAAGACGACCTGATTTTTGGCGACAGGGGCAGTGACACTGTTTTTGGCGACACGGGTAACGACTGCCTGATTGGCGGCGCTGGCAATGATATTTTGTTGGGACAGCAGGGCGGGGATGTTATCACCGGCGGTGTTGGTAACGATACTGGTGATGGCGGCGAGGGTGATGACCTGCTCTTCGGGGGCGATGGCAATGATTCTTTGTCTGGAGATGCTGGGGATGATATTCTTTCGGGCGATCGCGGGTCTGATACTCTGACAGGAGGCGACGGATCGGATATCTTTGTTCTCGGTAGGGTGGGCACGTCGCCCGGTGGCAACGGGTTTCTTACTACTGGCGGTCGCGAAATCGGCGATGCTGATGTAATTAGAGATTTTAATCCGGGAGATTCGATCGGTCTGGCTGGAGGTTTGAATTTTACAGAGTTAGAAATTTTCCAGGGCCAAGGCTCGAATTCTAGCAACACGATTATTAGGGACAGGCAAACTGGGGAATTTTTGGCGGTGTTGATTGATGTTCGATCGAACTCGCTAGATGAATCTCGGTTCACTACAGCTCAAATACCCCGCGTAGACGACAATCCTTTCACCATTGAGGGCACAACTCCTTCTAGCCCTGCCGGGACAACTCCTTCTAGCCCCGCCGGGACAACTCCTTCTAGCCCCGCCGGGACAGGTCCTTCTAGCCCTGCCGGGACAGGTCCTTCTAGCCCTGCCGGGACAGGTCCTTCTAGCCCTGCCGG